>NZ_JBLEBI010000173.1:0-14576 GCF_047340315.1 Streptomyces sp. AF1A | reverse complement strand
CGCGCTGCCCCCGCCCGTCCGGGCCGCCGTGGACGCCGTGCGCCGGGACCTGGCCCGTGCGCCCTTCCGCGCGCCGGAGGCCGGCCGGCTCGGCGAACTGGGCCTCACCCGCAAGGCGCTGGCCGCCGCCGTCGCTGCGGGCGCCCTGCTGCGCATCGCCGACTCGATCGTGCTGCTGCCGGGGGCCGACGCCGAGGCCGCCGCCGTGCTGCGCACCCTGCCCCAGCCGTTCACGCTCAGCGAGGCACGGCGCGCCCTGGACACCACCCGCCGGGTGGCCGTACCGCTGCTGGAGTTCCTGGACGCCCGGGGCCTCACGGAGCGCGTCGACGATCAGCACCGACGCTGCCGGCCCGGGCCGGGGAGCGGAGGCGGACGGGAATCGAACCCGCCTGCCCGAGATCCTCGGGCACCTCGGTTTTGAAGACCGGGAGGGCCACCAGGCACCCACACGCCTCCACCGCTCGTCAGGCTAGTGCCCCAGGAGATCGCGATGACACCGACCCGCCAAGCGGCCGTCCGCCTCACACAGTTCGCCCACGGCGGCGGCTGCGCCTGCAAGATCCCGCCCGGCGAGCTGGAGCAGGTGGTCGGCGGGCTGACCACCGCGCAGCCGGCCGCCGGCGACGTCCCGCTGCTGGTCGGCCTGGCCACCGGGGACGACGCGGCCGTCGTCACCCTGCCCGGACAGCCGGCCACGGCCGTGGTGTGCACGGCCGACTTCTTCACCCCAGTGGTGGACGACCCCTACGACTGGGGGCGCATCGCCGCCGCCAACGCCCTGTCGGACGTGTACGCGATGGGCGGCCGGCCGGTGCTCGCCGTCAACCTGCTGGCCTGGCCGCGCGACCGGCTCCCCTTCGACCTGGCCCGCGAGGTGCTGCGCGGCGGGCTCGACATCGCCACGCAGGCCGGCTGCCACGTCGGCGGCGGGCACAGCGTGGACGATCCCGAGCCGAAGTACGGCATGGCCGTCACCGGCGTCGCCGACCCCGCCCGGCTGCTGCGCAACGACACCGGCCGGCCCGGACTGCCGCTGTCCCTGACCAAGCCGCTCGGCCTCGGCGTGCTGAACAACCGTCACAAGGCGACCGGCGAGCGGTTCGAGCAAGCCGTCGCCACCATGACCGCGCTCAACCGGGACGCCGCCGAGGCCGCACTCGCCGCCGGCGCCACCTGCGCCACCGACGTCACCGGGTTCGGCTTCCTCGGCCATCTGCACAAGCTGGCGAGGGCCTCCGGGGTGACCGCCGTGGTGGACACCGCCGCCGTGCCCTACCTGGACGGTGCCCGGGAGGCCGTGCGCGACGGGTTCGTCAGCGGCGGCACCCGGCGCAATCTGGAATGGGTCGCGCCGCACACCGACTTCGGCGCCGCCGACGCCGGCACACGGCTGCTGCTGGCCGACGCGCAGACGTCCGGCGGGCTGCTCGTCGCAGGCGAGGTGCCCGGCGCGCCCGTGGTGGGGGAGCTGGTGCCGGCCGACGGCACCCACACCGTCGTGCTCCGGTAGGGCGTCACGGCGTCGTGTCGGTGTCGGGCCGCATGGCGTCGTGCCGGTGCGGCCTCACGGTTTCGTGGCCGTCGTGCGAGGCGTCACGGCGTCGTGTCGGTGTCGGGCCGCATGGCGTCGTGCCGGTGCGGCCTCACGGCTGCGTGGCCGTGCGAGGCGTCACGGCTCCGTGGCGGTGCAGGGCCTCACGGCTCCGTGCCGGTGTGCTCGTCGATGCCCGCCCGGGCCCGGTAGGACCGCACCAGCTCCACGGAGGCCGGGCCGCGCGGGCGGCGGCCCGGGCGGATGTCCACCGCGAACGCCTTCGCCTCCTGGATGTGGACGTTCGGGTCCAGGGACAGGTGCAGCAGCTCGTTCGCCGCGTCCCCGGTGCTGTAGCCGTTGGGGCCCCAGTGGTAGGGCAACCCGACCTGGTGCAGCCGGCGCCCCTGCACGGTCAGCGCCGACATCCGGTCGGTCACCAGCACCCGCGCCTCGATCACCCCGCGCGCGCTGACGATCGTCGCCCAACCGGTGTGCGCCAGGCCCCGCTCGGCGGCCAGCTCCGGCGAGACCTCGCAGAAGAACTCCGGCTGCAGCTCGGCCAGATACGGCTGCCAGCGCGACATTCCGCCCGCCGTGTGGTGCTCGGTGAGCCGGTAGGTGGTGGCCACGTACGGGAACACCTGCGACCCGGGCTCGTCACCGCTCGGCTGGTAGCGGTTGTCGGACACCGTGGGCAGCAGCTGCCGCACCGGATTGCGCTGCTGTTCGTACAGCAGGTTCGGGAACGGCGAGTCCTGCGGCTCGTAGTGCGCGGGCAACGGCCCGTCGGTGAGTCCGGACGGCACGTACAGCCAGGCCTTGCCGTCGGCCTGCATGATGAACGGATCCCGGCCGGACAGCGCCTCGGGGCCGGTCGCGTCCTCGGGCGGCTCGTGGTCCGGGGCCTTGTCCTTCTTGAAGTCGGGGACGTCGTGTCCGGACCACTCGCCCCTGTCCGGATCCCACCACACCAGGGCCTTGCGCTCGCTCCACGGCTTGCCCTCGGGGTCGGCGGAGGCACGGTTGTAGAGGATGCGGCGGTTGGCCGGCCACGCCCACGCCCACTCGGCCGCCACCCAGTCCTGCTCGCGGCCGGGTTTGCGGCGCGCGGCCTGGTTGACGCCGTCGGCGTAGACGCCGCAGTAGATCCAGCAGCCGCAGGACGTCGAGCCGTCGGGCTTCAGCTGCTCGTACGAGGACAGCGGGTTGCCCTCGGCGTCACGGCCGTTGATCTCGGCGAGCACGGCCTCCGCGTCCGGTTCGGCGATCCGGCCCGTCGTCGGATAGTCCCAGGCGAGGTCGAGCAGCGGCCGGTCCATCTCGTCGCTGGACCCGGCGAGCTTCTCCCGGAGCCTGCGCCCGAGGTGATAGACGAACCACAGGTCGCTGCGCGCGTCGCCGGGCGGCTCGACCGCCTGGTGGTGCCACTGCAGCAGGCGCTGGGTGTTGGTGAAGCTGCCGTCCTTCTCGGTGTGCGCGGCGGCCGGCAGGAAGAACACCTCGGTGCGGATGTCCTGCGTGCGCAGCTCGCCGGTCTCGATCTCCGGGCCGTCCTTCCACCAGGTCGCCGACTCGATCAGCGAGAAGTCGCGGACCACCAGCCAGTCCAGGTTCGCCATGCCTAGCCGCATCAGCTTGGAGTTGGCGTTGCCCACCGCCGGGTTCTCGCCCATCAGGAAGTAGCCCTTGCAGACGCCCTCCAGCTGGGCCATCGTCGTCTCGTACGTCGCGTGCGAGCCGGTCAGGCGCGGCAGGTAGTCGAAGCAGAAGTCGTTCTCGGCCGTCGCCGCGTCACCCCAGTACGCCTTGAGCAGGCTCACCAGGTACGAGCGCATGTTGCCCCAGTAGCCCTTGTGGGTCGCCTCGGCCTCGACGAAGGCGTCCAGGTCCTGCTGCTGGTGGGCGTGCGGCATCGGGATGTAGCCCGGCAGCAGGTTGAACAGGGTCGGGATGTCCGTGGACCCCTGGATGGAGGCGTGCCCGCGCAGCGCCAGGATGCCGCCGCCCGGCCGGCCGATGTTGCCGAGCAGGGTCTGCAGCACGGCTGCCGTACGGATGTACTGCACCCCCACCGTGTGCTGCGTCCAGCCGACGGCGTACGCGAAGGCCGTGGTCCGGTCCCGGCCGGAGTTCTCCGTGACCAGCTCGCACACCTGACGGAACAGATCCTGCGGCACGCCGCAGATCTCCTCGACCATCTCGGGCGTGTAGCGGGCGAAGTGCCGCTTGAGCACCTGGAAGACGCAGCGCGGGTGGGTCAGCGTCTCGTCGCGCTCCGGCTCGCCCTCGCCGATCACCGCGCCGCCGGCGCCGTGCGCCTCGCCGCGGGCCGCCTCGGTCACCGAACTGCCGCCGCGGGTGCGCTCCTCGTACTCCTGGTCGCGCTGCCCGGCGGCCGCCTGCATCTCGCTGCCCTCGTACTGCCAGCTGGCGTTGTCGTACGAGCGGCTGTCGGCCTTCAGGCCGGAGAACACGCCGGCCAGGTCCTCGGTGTCCCGGAAGTCCTCGCGCAGGATCACCGGGGCGTTGCTGTAGGCCACGATGTAGTCGCGGAAGTACTTCCCGTGCGTGAGGACGTAGTTGACGATCCCGCCGAGGAAGGCGATGTCCGTGCCCGCGCGCAGCGGCACGTGCACGTCGGCCAGTGCGCTGGTGCGGGTGAACCGCGGGTCGACGTGGATCAGCTTCGCGCCGCGCGCCCTGGCCTCCATCACCCACTGGAACCCGACCGGATGGCACTCGGCCATGTTCGAGCCCTCGATGACGATGCAGTCCGCGTTCTGCAGGTCCTGCTGGAAGGTGGTCGCGCCGCCGCGTCCGAACGAGGTTCCCAGACCGGGAACGGTGGAGGAGTGTCAAACACGCGCCTGGTTCTCGATCTGGATCGCACCCAGAGCCGTGAACAGCTTCTTGATCAGGTAGTTCTCTTCGTTGTCCAGCGTGGCCCCGCCGAGGCTCGCGATCCCCAGCGTGCGCCGGGTGCGGGTCTCGTCGACCTCCCACTGCCAGCCGGCCCGGCGCGCCGAGATCACCCGGTCGGCGATCATGTCCATCGCGGTGTCGAGGTCCAGCCGCTCCCACTCGGTGCCGTGCGGGCGCCGGTGGAGAACCTGGTACTCGCGGGCGTCGCCGGTGGTCAGCTGGAGGCTCGCCGCGCCCTTGGGACACAGCCGGCCGCGCGAGATCGGGGAGTCCGGATCGCCCTCGATCTGGGTGACCCGGTCGTCCTGCACGTACACGTTCTGGCCGCAGCCGACCGCGCAGTACGGGCAGACGGACTTCACGACCCGGTCGGCCGTGGCGACCCGTGGCTCCAGCCGTGCGCTGCGTCCGCTCTTCGCCGCCGCGCCCCGGCCCAGCGGGTCCGTGCCCTTGAGCTGGCGGTAGACCGGCCAGGAGTCGATCCAGGTGCGTACGCCCATGTCCGGCTCCTCCCGCTCGACCTCTTCATTTTCCTGCCGTCCCGCGTGACCGGCATCCCGGTGCGGCGCGGGGTACCCGCGCCGAGGGGGGCCAAACCGGCGGGGCGTGTGGGCACGCCGCTCCCGGTGGTGCCCCCGTCGCCGAACCGGTTCCGCCGGAGGCCCTGTGCTGTACCGGTTCCGTCGGTGGCCCCGTGCTGTACCGGTTCCGTCGGTGGCCCCGTGCTGTACCGGCCGCCGGTTCTCGCCCGCACCCGGCACCGGCTGAGCGGCCCCGGCGGCACGTCGCTGCCGAACCTGGCGCTCCGGCTCGGCGGCCGGCCCGTCAGGGGTGGCGGGAGGTGAGCCGCTCGCGCTGCGGCACGACCGTGTACTTCGGGTCCTCTGCCGAGGCCACCCCGGCGTGGAACACCCCGAAGCGCAGCGCCGCGGAACCGGTGAGCAGGGCGGCGCCGGCGAGTGCCGCGAGACGCCGGTCCCGTGCGCCCAGGAGGGCGAGGGCCGCGCCGCCGGCCGTCAGCAGCTCCGCCGCCCGCAGCAGCAGATGCGGACGGCCCTGCTCGTAGGGCTCGGCGGCCAGGCCGATGCGGCGCTTCATGGACCGGAAGGCGCCCAGCTCCAGGGCGGCCCCGAGGACGGCCATCCGGCGGGCGGGTCCCGCCTCGGCGGCCGGGGTCGCGAGCAGCGCCAGCCCGGACGCGGCGGTCGCCCCCGAACCGGCGAAGACGAACGGCAGCTCCCGGTACCCCTCGTGCCAGGAGGGCACCGCCGTGTCCGAGATCAGCACGGCGGTGTACGTGGCCACCGCCGGGCCGAGCACCGCGGACGCCGCCGTGGCGGCCGAGCCCAGCAGCCGGTACCGGCCCGTCACCTCTGTCGCCGCGGCGGCCAGGGTCAGCGGCGCGTATCCCGACAGCAGCCAGGAGCCCACGCTCATCGGTGAGGTGGGCTTGAAGACCCGGAGCATGTTCAGGAACCGGGCCGGGCGGCCCAGGTCGTGGACGAGCGCGGCCAGCGACAGTGAGATCGCTCCCGCGGCCCCGAGCTTCGCGGGAGCCGCGAGGCCCGGCCGCCCGGTGGCCTCGGCCCCGGCCGCCAGCAGCGAGGAGGCTCCCGCGAGACCGCCGAGGTACAGGTAGCCGGCGATGTCCAGCGGCTCCCACGTCGGCTTGTTCAGCACGGGCTTGCCGTAGTACGACGAGAACGTGGCGTCCGGCACCATCGGCTGTTCGCCGCGCCGGCGCCGGCGCCCGCGGCGCCCCGCGTGCGCACCGGTCGGCGCCTGCCGGCCGGGCCGTGCGCCCTGCACGCCGTCGCGCGTGACGTCCGACTCGCTCATCGCGGCCTCCGTGCGAAGCTTCCCAGGGCCAGGGCCGCCAGCGAGACGGCGGCCAGCGCGGCGTGGCGCCACATGTCCGGCAGATCCCGGGTGGTCACCACCGGGTCCGGGGGCAGGCCGTAGACCTCCGGCTCGTCCAGCAGCAGGAAGAACGCCCCGTCGCCGCCGACCCCGTCGTCCGGGCTCTCGCCGTACAGGCGGGCGTCGCTCACCCCGGCCGCGTGCAGCTGCGCGACCCGGCCGCGGGCCCGCTCCCGCAGCTCCTCCAGCGGGCCGAACTGGATGGATTCGGTCGGGCAGGACTTGGCGCAGGCGGGCTCCATGCCGACGCCGAGCCGGTCGTAGCACAGGGTGCACTTCCACGCCCGGCCGTCCTCCTTGCGCTGGTCGATCACGCCGTACGGGCAGGCGGGCACGCAGTAGCCGCAGCCGTTGCAGATGTCCTCCTGCACGACGACCGTGCCGAACTCGGTGCGGAACAGCGCCCCCGTGGGGCAGACGTCCAGGCACGCCGCGTGCGTGCAGTGCTTGCACACGTCCGACGACATCAGCCAGCGCAGCTCGGTGCGGCCGTCGGGGGAGAGCGGCGAGATCCGGCCGGCGGGCGCCGCCTCGGGAGCCTGGCCGGGCGGGGGAGCGGTGGCGCCCGGGCCGGGGGAGGCGGCGTCGGCGCCCAGCCGGGAGGCGGCTGCGAAGATGTCGACGTCCTCGTGGGCGACCCCGGGCTCCTGGCCGCCGAAGGGCTTGCGCTGCTCGATGAAGGCCACGTGCCGCCAGGTGTCGGCGCCCAGGCTCTGCGTGTTGTCGTACGACATGCCGGTCAGTTCGAGGCCGTCCTCCGGAATGGCGTTCCACTCCTTGCACGCCACCTCGCACGCCTTGCAGCCGATGCACACCGAGGTGTCCGTGAAGAAGCCCATCCGGGGCGGGGCGTCGGGGTAGCCGGAGGCCCCGGCCACGTCCGGCTGGGGGCCGTACAGCAGATTCCCGCGGACCTCGTCGCCGTCGCTCATCGCCGTACCTCCTCGCTCGTCACTCCCCAGCCTCCTCCGTCACCTCGCCCGGCGCAGCCCGCACGCACTCCACCCGGCGTCCGTCCCCGGAGCCGGTGTACGGCCGCTCCGTCATGTCCGGGTGGCGGACGGGGGAGGAAGAACGTGAGGAAGACGCCCGTCAGGACGAGGACGACCGGGCTGCGGGGCGCCGGCTCGCCCCGCGGGCACGACCAGTGGCCGGGACGAGCCTTGCGCGGGAACCGCTTGCGCGCCGAGACGACCGGCATCCGGCGATCGACCGCTGTCACCAGGCGTTCCCCACGACCCCCGCCCCGGAACGACCCCTGTTCCTCCGACACCGCCACCGCGTGCTCGCCTTCCGCCCGGTGCCGGCTTCCTCACTCTCGGTGCTCTCGTCCGGGCGTGGCACGGGTGCCCCCGCTCCGCGCGTCCGAAACGGCCTCGGGGCGTGAGGCCCGCCGCAGTTTGCGGGAGCGGCGTGGCGGCTACCCGGTGACGCGGTCGGCTGTGCCGCTGCCGAGGAGGTCGCCGTGGGGAACCTGTCCGGCGCCGTCGCCGCCCGACCGCTGGGGCAGGGCGTGGGCCGGGTGGTCGGGGTGCCGGGCCCGCCCTGCTGTCGGGCGGGCCGGGCGTGGCCGGCGTGGCCGTGCCCCACGCGGTCGCCGCCGGGTGCGCGGCAATCTTCGTGCACATCCGTGAACTGCGGAAACGCACACGCCAAGCGCCGGGTCAGGCCGTGTGCCCGGCGGTGGTTGCGAGCTCTTCGCACGAGGGCTCCTGGGGAGCGGAACGAGGGTGCGCATGGCCGGCAAGGCGACCGGGACGACCGACACGGTCCCGGGGGACCAGGAACTGAGGAGACTGCTCGCGGGACTGACCGCGGTGCGCGACGGGGACTTCGGCACCAGGCTCCCCGACGACGCCGTGGGACTCATGGGCGACATCGCCACCGTGTTCAACGGCATGGTGGACCAGTTGAGCGTGTTCACGTCCGAAGTGACCCGCGTGGCCCGTGAGGTGGGCACCGAGGGAACCCTCGGCGGGCAGGCGCAGGTGCCGGGCGTCTCCGGCACCTGGGCCGACCTCACCGACAGCGTCAACGCGATGGCGGGCAACCTCACCACGCAGGTGCGCGACATCGCCCAGGTCGCCACCGCCGTGGCCAAGGGGGATCTGTCCCAGAAGATCGACGTCGACGCCCGGGGCGAGATCCTTCAGCTGAAGGAGACCGTCAACACGATGGTGGACCAGCTGTCGGCGTTCGCGGACGAGGTGACCCGGGTGGCCCGCGAGGTGGGTACCGAGGGTCGGCTCGGCGGCCAGGCGCACGTGCCCAACGTGGCCGGCACCTGGAAGGACCTCACCGACAACGTCAACTCCATGGCCAACAACCTCACCGGCCAGGTGCGCAACATCGCGCTGGTGACCACGGCCGTGGCCAAGGGCGACCTGTCCAAGAAGATCGACGTCGACGCCCGCGGTGAGATCCTGGAGCTGAAGACGACCATCAACACGATGGTGGACCAGCTGTCCGCGTTCGCGGACGAGGTGACCCGGGTGGCCCGCGAGGTCGGCACCGAGGGCCTGCTCGGCGGCCAGGCCGAGGTCGAGGGCGTCTCCGGCACCTGGAAGCGGCTCACCGAGAACGTCAACGAACTCGCCGGGAACCTGACCCGTCAGGTCCGCGCCATCGGCGACGTCGCCAGCGCCGTCGCCGAGGGCGACCTGACCCGGTCCATCACGGTCGACGCCTCCGGCGAGGTGGCCGACCTCAAGGACAACATCAACTCCATGGTGGAGTCCCTGCGCGAGACCACCCGGGCCAACCAGGAGCAGGACTGGCTCAAGACCAACCTCGCCCGGATCTCCGGCCTCATGCAGGGCCACCGCGACCTGCCGGTCGTCGCCGAGCTGATCATGGACGAGCTGGCCCCGCTGGTGTCCGCCCAGTACGGCGCCTTCTACCTCGCCGAGGAGGGTGACCCGCGCCCCGAGCTGAGGCTCGTCGGCTCCTACGGCCGGCCCGAGGAGGACACCCGCCCCGTCCGCATCCCGTTCGGCCGCTCCCTCGTGGGCCAGGCCGCGCGCAGCCGCCGTACGATCGCCGTCGACGAGCTGCCGCCCGGCTACGTCACCATCTCCTCCGGTCTCGGCCGGATCGAGCCCGCCGCGCTGCTGCTGCTGCCCATCGTCTTCGAGGAGCAGGTCCTCGGCGTGATCGAGCTGGCCTCGGTCACCCGGTTCACGCCCGTCCAGCGCGACTTCCTGCAGCAGCTGGTGGACACGATCGGCGTGAACGTCAACACCATCGTCGCGAACGCGCGCACCGACGAACTGCTCGGAGAGTCACAGCGCCTGACCAGCGAGCTGCAGTCCCGCTCCGCCGAGTTGCAGGCCCGGCAGGAGGAGCTGCAGCGCTCCAACGCCGAACTGGAGGAGAAGGCCTCCCTGCTGGCCGACCAGAACCGCGACATCGAGGCGAAGAACCTGCAGATCGAGCAGGCCCGGCAGGAACTGGAGGCGCGCGCCCAGCAGGTGTCGCTCGCCTCGAGGTACAAGTCCGAGTTCCTTGCCAACATGAGCCACGAGCTGCGCACCCCGCTCAACAACCTGCTCATCCTCGCCCAGCTGCTGGCGCAGAACCCCTCCCGCAACCTCACCCCGAAACAGGTCGAGTACGCGGGCATCATCCACTCCGCCGGCTCCGATCTGCTCCAGCTGATCAACGACATCCTCGACCTGTCGAAGGTCGAGGCGGGCAAGATGGACGTCACCCCCGAGCGGGTGCCGCTGCGCCGGCTGATCGAGTACGTCGAGGCCACCTTTTGTCCGATGACCTCGCAGAGGGGTCTGGACTTCGCCGTCACCACGGCGCCCGGAGCCCCCGCCGGCCTGCTCACCGACGACTCCCGGCTCCGTCAGGTCCTGCGCAACCTGCTGTCCAACGCGGTCAAGTTCACCGAGCAGGGCGGGGTCGCCCTGCTCGTGGAACCGGCCGCGGACGGGGAGGTTCCCGACGGCGTGGTGCGCGGCGGCCCGGTCGTCGCCTTCCGGGTGGAGGACACCGGCATCGGCATCCCGGAACAGCAGCTGGAGACCATTTTCGGCGCCTTCCAGCAGGCGGACGGCACCACCAGCCGCAAGTACGGCGGCAGCGGGCTCGGTCTGTCCATCACCCGGGAGATCGCCCACCTGCTCGGCGGCGCGGTCACCGTGGACAGCACCCTGGGCAGGGGCAGCACCTTCACCCTCTTCCTCCCCGTTTCCCGGCCGGACTTCGAGGAGGCCCTGCGCGACGGACGCGGCGCCGCCGAGGCGGCCGGAAAGGCCCCGGCGAGCGGCACGAACGGGATCGAGCTCACGGCGCAGGCACCGCTGGTCACCGCGAAGCGGCAGCGGGCCCGCAGGCTGCTGGTGGTGGAGCAGCGCCCGCGCGGCCTGCTGACCCTGGTCGCCGAGAGCGTGGTCAGGGACCTCAAGCAGGGCCGGGCCGACGCCGGTGGCGCCCCCGTCGACATCATCACCGCGGTCGGGGCGCACGAGGCCGCCGGTGCGCTCGCCGCCGCGCCCTGCCGCTGCGTCGTGGTCGAAGTCGGCACGCCGGACGGGGAGTCGGCTCGCTTCCTGCAGGCTCTGCGCGGGGACTCCGCCCCCGCGAGCGTCCCCGTGCTGGTGCACAGCTCGCACCGCACGGAGCCCGCCGCCGACGAGCCGGAGGGCCCACTGGAGTACCTCTACAGCCTGGACGAGCTGCGCGAGCGGATCGCGCTGCACCTGTCGGCGGAGGAGCCGGGCGAGGTGCTCACCCTGGTCCGCACCGACGAACCGCAGATCACGCAGCCCCATCCGATCGACGAGCGCACCCGCGGCCGTACGGTGCTCGTCGTCGACGACGACGCCCGGAACCTGTTCGCCCTCAGCGGCATCCTCGAACTGCACGGCTTCCGCGTGCTGCACGCGGAGAACGGCCGCAGGTGCATCGAGACGCTGGTGGAGAACCCGGACGTCGAACTCGTGCTGATGGACGTGATGATGCCGGAGATGGACGGCTACACCGCCACCGCGGAGATCCGCGGCATGCCGCAGTACGCCGACCTGCCGGTCATCGCCGTGACCGCGAAGGCGATGCACGGCGACCGGGAGAAGAGCCTCGCCTCCGGGGCCACCGACTACGTCACCAAGCCGGTGGACGCCCACGACCTCATCGACCGCGTCCGGCGGTGGCTGCCCGCATGACGACCGCGCATGCCGCCGACCCGTCCGCCGGCCGAGGAGGACGGATCAGGTGAACGTGTGAGGTACCGCGGGCTCATCCGGCCGGGGCGCCGAGCGGAACGGTCGCGGTGACCCGCTTGCCGTGCGGCAGCCGGCTCACCTCCAGGGCGTTCGTCAGCAACGCCACCAGGTGCAGTCCATGGCCGCCGACGCGGCCCGGGTCGGGCGGGCGCCGGCGCGGCGGCTCGGCGGAGGTGTCCGTCACCGTGATGCGCAGCGCCCGGGCGCCCGGCAGCAGCTCCAGGAGCAGGGCGCACGGGCCGGGCGCGTGCTTGGCCGCGTTGGTGACGAGTTCGCTGACGACGAGCTGCGCGTCCTGCACGGCGCGCAGCGCGGGCACCGGGTGCGCCCCGGCGAGCAGGCTCGCGACGGCGTCCCGCGCGTCGGCGATGCCGGGCGCGCCGGTCTCCCAGGTGCGGCTGTAGCGCAGGGAAGCCGGGCGGTCCTGCGTCGTCCCATGCGTCCTGAGCGGGATGTCCATACCTCGTCGCCCTTTTCCTCCGGGGGCGGGCCCTCCCTGTGAACGCGGAGGATCGTGCCGTCCTCTGCTCCGGCTACCCGCTGGTCCGTCGATCAAAGGGACGTGCGCCGGAAATCCTCCGGTTGCACCCCTCCACCTGGCCGGAGCCGGGAGGTGCCGGTGGTGCACACTCCCAGGCTTGCCACCGCGCCGTCGCCCGAAACGGCCGCCGATGACCCGTCCATGGTTGAACAGTCCAGACTGATAAACCTATTGTTACTAATCATGGATGTGGCAGACAGGACCGAACGCGGCCGCGCCGCCGGCCGGCCTCAGGACACGGTGGCACTCGCAGGGGCGCTCCGCCTGGCCATGGGCCGCATCGTGCGCCGGCTGCGCCAGGCGCACGCGGTGGGCGACATCTCCCTCTCCGGCGTCTCGGTGCTGGCGCGGCTGGCCCGCAACGGACCGGACTCGCCCGGCTCGCTCGCCGAACGGGAACGGGTCCGGCCGCAGGCGATGGCCGGCACCCTCGCCAGGCTCGAACAGCGCGGCCTGGTGAGCCGTGCGCCCGACCCGGCCGACCGGCGCCGGGCCGTCCTCTCCCTCACCGAGGAGGGCCGGACCATGCTGGAGCACCGCCGTTCGGAGTCCGTCAGCCGGCTCGCCCACGCCCTGGAGGAGTTCACCCCGCAGGAACGGCAGGCCCTGACCGACGCACTGCCCCTGCTCGACCGACTGGCGGAACGACTGTGAACGGCACCACGCCCGGCGCGGGCATACGCGCCCGCCTCCTGGCCCGCTCGGCCCGCCTGCGGGACACGCCCCCCGGCCCGGGATACAAGTGGGTCGCCCTCTCCAACACCACCCTCGGCGTCCTCATCGCCACGATGGACGCCTCCATCGTGATCATCTCGCTGCCGGCGATCTTCCGCGGGATCGGCCTGGACCCGCTCGCCGCCGGCAACATCGGCTACCTGCTGTGGATGATCCTCGGCTATCTGCTCGTGTCGGCCGTGCTGGTGGTCGTCCTCGGACGGCTCGGCGACATGTTCGGCCGGGTGCGGATCTACAACCTGGGCTTCCTGGTCTTCGCGTGCGCCTCCGTGGCGTTGTCGCTCGACCCCTTCCGGGCCGGCGCTGGCGCCCTGTGGCTGATCCTGTGGCGCATCGTGCAGGCCTTCGGAGGCTCCATGCTCACCGCCAACTCGGCCGCGATCCTCACCGACGCCTTCCCGGCCCGGCAGCGCGGCATGGCTCTCGGCATCAACCAGATCACCGCGCTCGCCGGGCAGTTCCTCGGCCTGCTCGCCGGCGGCCTGCTGGCCGCCGTGGACTGGCGGGCGGTGTTCTGGGTGAGCGTCCCGGTCAGCGTCACCGGGACCGTCTGGTCGTACCTGAGCCTGCGCGAGACCGCGGCCGGCGGGCGCGGCCGCGTCGACTGGCTGGGCAACCTCACCTTCGCCGTGGGCGCCGGAATCCTGCTCGCGGGCATCACCTACGGCATCCAGCCCTACGGCGGCCACGCCACGGGCTGGACCAACCCCTTGGTGCTGGCGGGCCTGGGCGGCGGCGTGTTCCTGCTGCTGGTG
This sequence comes from Streptomyces sp. AF1A, assembly GCF_047340315.1. NCBI lineage: Bacteria > Bacillati > Actinomycetota > Actinomycetes > Kitasatosporales > Streptomycetaceae > Streptomyces > Streptomyces sp. AF1A. The sequence continues at coordinate 935 of NZ_JBLEBI010000173.1, read as the reverse complement.
TTCTGCCTCGTCGAGACCCGGGTCGCCGAGCCCATGTTCCGGCTGTCGCTGTTCCGGGTGCGTGCCTTCGCCGCGGGCAACCTGGCCGCCCTGCTGACCGCGATCGCCCGCGGCGGGCTGCAGTTCATGCTCATCATCTGGCTCCAGGGCATCTGGCTGCCGCTGCACGGCTACGACTTCGAGGACACCCCGCTGTGGGCCGGCATCTTCATGCTGCCGCTCACCCTCGGCTTCCTCGTCGCCGGCCCCGTCTCGGGGTACCTGTCCGACCGGTTCGGCGCCCGGATCTTCTCCACCGCCGGGCTGATCGTCGTGGCCGCGTCCTTCCTCGGGCTGCTGGCCCTGCCGGTGGACTTCGACTACGGCCTGTTCGCCGCGCTGTTGCTGCTCAACGGCCTCGGCCAGGGCATGTTCTCCTCGCCCAACACCTCGTCCATCATGGGCAGCGTGCCCGCCCGGTACCGGGGCGTGGCCTCCGGCATGCGCTCCACCTTCCAGAACTCGGGCACGGCCCTGTCCATCGGCGTGTTCTTCTCGCTGATGGTCTCCGGCCTCGCGGCCTCGCTGCCGTCGACGCTCAGCAGCGGGCTGCGGGCGCACGGCGTGCCGGCCGGGACCGCTCACCAGGTGGCCTCGCTGCCGCCGGTCAGCACTCTGTTCGCGACGTTCCTCGGCAACAACCCCATCGGCCATCTGCTCGGCGCGCACACCCTGGACCGGCTGACCGCGGCCCAGCGCTCCACCCTGACCGGCCACACGTTCTTCCCCGGGCTGGTCTCCGGCCCGTTCCACCACGGTCTGGCCGTCGTGTTCTGCGTGGCCGCCGGCATGGCCCTCGTCTCCGCGCTCGCCTCCGCACTGCGCGGCGGCCATGTACGCGCCGACGACGCGCCGGCGAGCGGGCCGGGCGCCGGCACTCAGGCGGGGGAGGGCAG
>NZ_JBLEBI010000172.1:0-14616 GCF_047340315.1 Streptomyces sp. AF1A | reverse complement strand
TCGAGGTGGCGGACACCCCGCGTCCGCAGCCGATGGACGACGAGCTGCCGCCGGAGCCGCTGGACAACCCGCGCCGGCTGCTGGTCTGGCCCGCGCCGGACGTGACGACGCAGCAGGCGCTGAGCGACCGCGGCTACCGGCCGGTGATCGTGAACTCGCGCGAGGAGGTCGACGCGCAGATCGCGGCGTTCCCCGCCGCGCTGTTCGTGGATCCGCTGACCGGGCCGATCACGCGCACGGCTCTGCAGTCGCTGCGCCAGGCCGCCGTGGCCGCCGAGGTGCCGGTGCTGGTCACGGCCGGGCTCGGGCAGGCGACGCGCGAGGCGGCGTACGGCGCCGACCCCGCCGTGCTGCTGAAGGCGCTGGCGCCGCGGGACAGCGAGCAGCATCCGCCGCGGGTGCTGCTCATCGAGGAGCACGCGGAGATCGCGCTGGCGCTGACCGCGACGCTGGAGCGGCGCGGGATGCAGGTGGCGCGGGCCGCGAACGACGACGACGCGGTGACGCTGGCGGGCCAGTTCCATCCGAACCTCGTGGTGATGGACCTGATGCAGGTGCACCGGGGGCGGGCCGGGATCGTGGACTGGCTGCGCGCCAACGGGCAGCTCAACCGCACCCCGCTCGTCGTCTACACCGCCGCCGTCGACCCGGCCGACCTGCCGCGGCTGGCCTCGGGCGAAACGGTGCTGTTCCTCGCGGAGCGGTCCACGAGCAACGAGGTGCAGTCGCGGATCGTGGACCTGCTGGCCCGGATCGGCACGAACTAGTCACGGACTGGGCGGGCACGGGCTCACTTCGCGACGAGCCTGCGGGCCGCCTCCTTGACCGAGGCCCGCAGGCGCTCGCGGTCGGGGTCCTCGGCGCCCGAGACGATCCGGCGCATCTGCGGGACCGCGGACGCCCAGCTGGCGAGGGCGACCAGCAGCAGGAGCAGGTCGCCGGCCGGGATCGCGTCGGTGATCACGCCGCGCTCCTGGGCGTCGGCGATGGCGCCGACCTTGCGGGCGTAGTGCTGCCGGCGCGCCTCCTCGTCGGGCAGGTCGGCGGTGCCGTACGCGATGCCCTCCCAGAACAGCAGGCGGAGCAGTTCCGGGTGGGCCGCGTGGTGGTCGAGCATGCGGTCCAGCCAGCCGTCGATGTCGTCCGGGTCGACCGGGACGGCGGCGGCCAGATCGGCCATGCACCTGCCGAGGACCGTGGTGAACAGTTCGGACTTGTTGCCGAAGTAGGCGTAGATCAGCTGTTTGTTGGCCTTGGCCGCGGTTGCGATGCGATCGATGCGGGCACCCGCGATGCCGTGCCGTGCGAACTCGGCGACCGCAGCGTCGAAGATGCGGGCCTTGGTCGCCTCGGGGTCCCTCACCGGTGCCATGGGGACAGGGTAGGGACGCACCGGCAAGTAACCAACTATTTGGTTGGCACGACTGGCATCGGGCTCGCAGGCTGTTCCGCGCATGACCAGCCAACCGGTTAGTTGCTGCACTGGGTACGAAGGGGGCTCCCTGTATGCCGCGACCAAGCACCGCCGCCGAGGTCCGGGCGTCCGCGCCCGGCACGGAGGGCGCATCCGCCGGACTCCTGCTGGGGCTCATCGCCGTCTGCACCGCCGTCACCGCCGGGAACATCTATCTCGCGGCTCCGCTTCTGCCGCTGATCGCCCGTGGCTTCGGCGCCGCGCCCTCGGCGGAGGCCTGGATCGCCTCTGTCGCGCAGTTCGGGTACGCGGGCGGTCTGCTGTTCTTCGCCCCGCTCGGCGACCGCGTCGACCGGCGGCGGCTGGTGGGCGGCCTGTCGCTGGTCGCCGCGGTCGCGCTGTCCGCCGGCGCGGCGGCGCCCGGGGCCACCGCGCTCGCGGCCGCCGTCCTGGTGGCCTCCGCCGCCACGGTCGTACCCCAGCTACTGGTCCCGCTGGTGGCCGCCCGCGCCCCCGCCGACCGGCGGGGGCGGCATGTCGCCGCCGTCATCGCGGGGCTGTTCACCGGGATCGTGGCCGCCCGGGTCCTCGGCGGCCTGGCCGGGCAGGCCTACGGCTGGCGGGCGGTCTTCGCCGGGGCGGCCGTCCTCACCGCGCTGCTGGGCCTGGCCACCGCGTACGCCCTCCCGGTGGAGCACCGCCGGCGCCGCACCGGCCGCCTGTTCGCGGGGCTGACCTCACTGCCCCGGATCCTGCGCCGCTCGCCCGACCTGTGGCGCGCGTGCGTGCGGCAGGCCGGGATGTACGGTGCCTGGAGCGCGCTGTGGACCTCGCTGGCGCTGCTGCTGACCGGGCCCCGGTACGGCATGTCGACCGCGGTCGCCGGGCTGTTCGGCCTGTTCGGGCTGTCGGCCAGCGCGGTGGCCCCGCTCGCGGGCGGCTTCGTCGACCGCTTCGGCGCCGCGGCGGTCGTCCGCTCCTCCTACCTCCTGGCCGCCGTCTGCGTCCCGCTGTTCTGGCTCGGCGGGCACGGGCTCGCCGCGCTCTTCGCCGGCGCGGTCGCGATACACGCGGCCCTGGTCGCCGGCCATGTCGCCAACCAGACCCTGGCCCTGACCACCACCTCCGCCCCGGCCACCGCCAACACCGCCTACGTCGTCGCCAGCTTCGCGGGCGGCGCCCTGGCCTGCGCCCTCGCCGCCTCGGCCTACGGCCGGTGGGCCTGGCACGGCGTCTGCCTGGTGGCCGCCCTGTGGCTGGGCCTGGGCTGGCTGACCACGGCCCTGCCGGCCGGCGGGTCGGCGCGGGGATGAGACGTGCGGCGGGCATGCCGCGGGCGGTCGTGCGCGCCGGGCTCGGAGTAGGGCTCCGGCCCGGCGCGGCCGGTGGTGTCAGAGGCGGGTGACGTCGAGGTCGCCGTCCGCGTAGCGCCTGCGCAGGACCTTCTTGTCGAACTTGCCGACGCTGGTCTTCGGCACCGACTCCACGACGGTCCAGCGCTCGGGCAGCTGCCAGCGGGCGATGCGGCCCTCCTCGGCGAGGAATGTGCGCAGGGTCGCGAAGTCGGTGCTGGCGCCCTCCCTGAGCACGACCGTGGCCAGCGGGCGCTCGCCCCACTTCTCGTCGGGTACCGCGACGACGGCGGCCTCGGCGACGTCCGGGTGGGACATCAGCGCGTTCTCCAGCTCGACCGAGGAGATCCACTCGCCGCCGGACTTGATGACGTCCTTGGCGCGGTCGGTGAGGGTGAGGAACCCGTCGGGGGAGATGGTGCCGACGTCGCCCGTCTTCAGCCAGCCGTCCTCGCTGAACTTGTCGGCGGGACGCAGCGGTTCGGCGTCGGGACCGTTGTAGTAGGCGCCCGCGATCCACGGGCCGCGGACCTCCAGCTCACCGGCGGACTCCCCGTCCCAGGGGAGGCGTTCGCCGCCGGGACCGGTGAGGCGGGCCTCGACGCCTGCCGGGAACCGGCCCTGGGTGAGGCGGTAGGCGAACTCCTCCTCCGTGCCGGCGGCGTGGGCCGGCGGCCGGGCCACCGTGCCGAGCGGTGAGGTCTCCGTCATGCCCCAGGCGTGGCAGACCCGCATGCCGAGCTCGTCGAAGGCCTTCATGAGGGAGGGCGGGCAGGCCGAGCCGCCGATGGTGACCTGCGTGAGGGAGGAGACGTCCCGGGGCCTGTCCTTCAGCTCCGCGAGCAGGCCCTGCCAGATGGTGGGGACGGCCGCCGCGTGGGTCGGCCTCTCCCGCTCGATCATCTCGGCGAGCGGCGCGGGCTGCAGGAAGCGGTCCGGCATCAGCATGTTCACGCCGGTCATGAACGTGGCGTGCGGCAGCCCCCAGGCGTTGACGTGGAACTGGGGCACCACCACGAGGGAGGTGTCCCGGTCGGTCAGGCCCATCGACTGGGTCATGTTGACCTGCATGGAGTGCAGGTAGATCGAACGGTGGCTGTACACCACGCCCTTGGGGTCGCCGGTGGTGCCGGAGGTGTAGCACATGGCGGCGGCCTGGCGTTCGTCCAGCTCCGGCCAGTCGTAGGTGGTGGGCCGGCCGGCGATGAGCTCCTCGTACTCGTGCACCCGCGCGCCGGCGCCCGCCAGCGGGGCGCGGTCGCCGGGGCCGGACACGACGATGTGCTCGACCGTGGGCAGCTTCGGCAGCAGCGGCGCCAGCAGCGGGATCAGGGAGCCGTTGACGATGATCACGCGGTCGGCCGCGTGGTTGACGATCCACACCAGCTGCTCCGCGGGCAGCCGCAGATTGAGCGTGTGCAGCACCGCGCCCATGGACGGGATCGCGAAGTACGCCTCCACGTGCTCCGCGTTGTTCCACATCAGGGTGGCGACCCGGTCGTCCGGCCGGACCCCCAGCTCGTCCTTGAGAGCGTTCGCCAGCTGCACCGCGCGCGCCCCGGCCTCGGCGAAACTGCGCCGCTGCGGCTCGGCCTCACCGGTCCAGGTGGTGATCTGAGACCGGCCGTGCACCAGTACCCCGTGCACGAGGATCCGGGTGACGGTCAGCGGTACGTCCTGCATGGTGCTCAGCACGGCGTCCTCCCAAGGCGGCAGCGCCTACGCGGCGGTAAGGGTTGCGCAGATTCTGCTCACATACCGCGCGGTATGTCACTAGGGAGAGGGAAACTCGCCGCTACCGGACCAGTACGAGCTCCGGATCCTCGCGCAGTTTGGCCAGCGCGCGGGAGACCGCCGACTTCACCGTGCCCACCGACACCCCGAGCACGTCGGCGGTCTGGGCCTCGCTCAGGTCCTCGTAGTAGCGCAGGACGACCATCGCCCGCTGTCGCGCCGGAAGCCTCAGGATCGCCCGCCACATGGCGTCGCGCAGCGCCTGCCGCTCGGCCGGGTCGTCGTCGCCGGGCGCGGGCTCCGGCTCGGGCAGCTCCTCGCAGGCGAACTCGTCCACCCGGCGCTTGCGCCACTGCGACGTCCGCGTGTTCAGCAGCGCCCGCCGCACATAGCCGTCGAGCGCACGCTGGTCCTCGATCCGCTCCCAGGCGGCGTAGGTCTTGGCGAGCGCGGTCTGCAGCAGGTCCTCGGCGTCGCTCGGGTTCGCGGTCAGCGAGCGCGCGGTGCGCAGCAGCACCGGCTGACGGGCCCGCACGTACGAGGTGAACGACGGGTATGCCGGAGCCCGCCGCGCTGGTGCGGCGGCGGCCGAGGCGCTGGTGCAGACGGGTGTGGTCATGGCTCCACGCTAGGAGCGGGCGCGGCACCGGCGGATCGCCCGCAGGTCCCGAAGCGGAGTCCCCCTCAGGTTGTAGGGGTGGGGCCGGCCCCACCTCCTGAAGGTGGAGTACGAGTCCACCCGTCTCCGGGTCCGACCCTGAGCCGGGGACCCGCCGGCGTGCCCGGACCTCAGCCGTCCGCCGTCAGGACCAGGCCCGACGTCGGCACTCCGGTGCCGGCCGTCACCAGGGTCCGGCACGCCCCCGGCACCTGGTTCACCGCCGTGCCCCGCAGCTGGCGCACCGCCTCCGCGATGCCGTTCATCCCGTGCAGATAGGCCTCGCCGAGCTGACCCCCGTGCGTGTTCAGGGGCAGGCGCCGCGCGGCCACGAAGTCCGCCGCCTCCCCCCGTGCGCAGAAGCCGAACTCCTCCAGCTGCATCAGCACGAACGGCGTGAAGTGGTCGTAGAGGATGCCCACGTCGATGTCCGCCGGGCCGAGACCCGAGGTGCGCCACAGCTGCCGGGCCACCGTGCCCATCTCCGGCAGCCCCGTCAGGTCGTCGCGGTAGAAGCCGGTCATCTGCTCCTGCGCCCGGCCCGCGCCCTGGGCGGCGGCCGCGATCACGGCCGGCGGGTGCGCAAGGTCCCGGGCCCGCTCGACGGAGGTGACGACGATCGCCTGCCCGCCGTCCGTCTCCTGGCAGCAGTCCAGCAGCCGCAGGGGCTCCACGATCCAGCGGGAGGCGGCGTGTTCGGCGAGGGTGATCGGGCGGCCGTGGAAGTACGCCGCCGGGTTGGCCGCCGCGTACCGGCGGGCGGTCACGGCCACGGGCCCGAACGCCTCCGGCGCCAGCCCGTAGGCGTGCAGATACCGCTGGGCCGCCATCGCCACCCAGGACGCCGGGGTGAGCAGCCCGAACGGCAGGACCCAGCCGAGCGCCGCGCCCTCCGCCGAGGGCTCCCGGTGCTGCACTCCCGCGCCGAATCTGCGCCCCGACCGCTCGTTGAAGGCCCGGTAGCAGACCACCACCTCCGCCGCGCCCGCCGCCACGGCCAGCGCCGCCTGCTGCACGGTCGCGCAGGCCGCCCCGCCGCCGTAGTGCACCCGGGAGAAGAAGGACAGCTCGCCCATCCCGCAGGCCTGGGCGACCGTGATCTCCGGACTGGTGTCCATCGTGAACGTCACCAGGCCGTCCACGTCCCCGGGGGTGAGCCCCGCGTCGTCGAGCGCCGCGCGCACCGCCTGCACCGCCAGCCGCAGCTCGCTGCGCCCGGAGTCCTTGGAGAACTCGGTGGCCCCGATCCCGGCGATCGCGGCACGGCCGCCGAGGACGTCGCGTGCGCGCAGGCTCATGGGCGGACCTCCGGTGCGGGGACGGTGACGGTCACCGTGCCGGTCACGTGGCGGCCGAGGCTGTTGGCGCCGACGACGCGCACGGTGGCGGTGTCGCCGTCGACCGCCTCGATCGTGCCGGTGAGCACCAGGCGGTCGCCCGGGTGGTTGGGCGCGCCGAGCCGGATGGCCACCCTGCGCAGCGTGGCCGCGGGGCCGAAGTGGTCCGTGATGTACCGGCCGACCAGGCCGTTCGTGGTGAGGATGTTCATGAAGATGTCCGGCGAGCCCTTCTGCCGGGCCCGCTCCGGATCATGGTGCACGTCCTGGTAGTCGCGGGACGCGATCGCCCCGGCCACGATCAGCGTGCGCGTGACCGGGATCTCCAGCGGCGGCAGCTCCTCGCCGGCCCTCACCGCTCCACCACCCGGAAGACCGGCAGCGTCAGCTCCTCGTCGCAGGAGCGGAACTCCAGCCGCACCGGCAGGCCGATGCGCACCTTGTCGTGGGGCACCCCCACCACGTCGCTCACCATGCGCACGCCCTCGGCGAGCTGGACCAGCCCGACCGCGTAGGGCGGGTCGAAGGCCGGGAAGGGCGGGTGGTGCACGACCACGTACGAGTACACGGTGCCCTCGCCGCTCGCCTCGACCGTGTCCCAGTCCGGCCCGCCGCAGGCGTTGCAGCCCGGCAGCCAGGGGTGGCGCAGGGTGCCGCAGTCCGTGCAGCGCTGGATGAGCAGCCGGTGCTCGGCGACGCCCTGCCAGAAGCCGGCGTTGTCCCGGTTGACCACCGGTCGGGGGCGCCGGGGCCGGGGCTCGTCGGGGCGTTCGCGGGCCGGGGCGTACTTGAGGACGCGGAAGCGGTGCGTGCCCGCCGGTTCGCCGCCGGCCCGGACGTTCATCCGGGTGGTGACGAAGTACCCCGTGCCGAGCCTGGTCGTCTTGCGGTCGGAGACCGACTCGATCACCGCGTCGAACGTGACCTCGTCGCCCGGCCGCAGGGGGCGCAGATACTCCTGCTCGCAGTCGGTGGCGACGATCGATGTGCAGCCCAGCTCGTCCAGCAGGCCGAGGAGTTCGGTGTAGGGGCTGGTGCGCCCCCGTTGCCCGGAGAGGCCGGCCATCGTCCACGCCTGGAGCATGGTGGGCGGGGCCACGGCGCCGGGCCCCGCGTACGCCGGGTTGGTGTCGCCCATGGCCTCGCACCAGTGCCGGATCATCGGCAGGTTGACCGGGTCCTTGCCGACTCCGGTGACGGCGGCGGGTCGCCCCTCGTACGCCTTGAGCCGCGCCGTCGGTTCGTCCTCCTGCACAGCCACCGTGCGCCTCCCCGGGCCTTTCTCCACTCGTTTCTGACTGTCCGTCAGATCGGCGGGCGTGTCAAGGCGCCCGGAAAACGCCGACGCGGCGGCACCGAAGTACCGCCACACCGACGTGCTGCGACCCTGAAGCACACCCCCGAGGGCCCTCAGCGCGAGGGGCCCCGGCCGAGGCTCACCACAGCCGGGTGAAGCGGATGGCCACGTTCTCGTTGCCCTGCTGGATGGCCGTGAACGCGGAGCCGCGGACCTGGGCGGTGTTGCTCTGGGTCGAGGCGCCGGGGCCGACCGCGCTCTGCTGGGTGGTGGACGAGTTGCCGTTGTTGTTGTGGCCGACCCCGCTGCCGACGACACTCGCCACGCCCGCGTTCGATCCGTCGTCCGCGAAGGCGCCGTTGTCCGCGGCCGCGACGCCGCCGAAGAGGGCGGCTGCGAGCGGGAGCGCGGCGACGGCGGCGAGAACGCGGCCGGTACGGATGCTTGCCATGTTGTTCCTCCAGAACCAAGCACTCAGGCCCCGTGGGGCCATTGGTCAACTACCGCTTGTGTCGCGGCGGTCGGCCGACCGCCGCGACTGTCGTGGACGACGTCGCGCCACCAGAGTTGCCCACCGAATCCCCGGCGAATCCGCCTGGAAGCCACGATTCGCACGCAAGCGTGATGACAAGTCGATAAACCCCTATCGCCACCTTCGCTCACTTTCCCTCTCGATGAAGGGCATATGGGAATCTTCGCCACCTCAAGCGGCACAAGGGGTGAACCGTTCCAGCGCTGTTCCGGCCAACCTGTCCCGGCCGGGCGTGCCTCGCCCACCCTCCACTTCCCTTTTTCGAACGTGTGTACGAACATGGAGTCATGGCCACCACCGACCGGCAGGCCACGACGCTGGCCCTCGCACACGCCCTGTCCGCCGCGGAGCGCGGCCTGGCCGTCATCCCGCTGTCCCGGACGAAGCTCCCGGCCCTGCGCTCCCCCCACCGCGCCGGCCCCGGACCCGCCGGGCCGCGCTGCCACGGCGAGTGCGGCCGCTTCGGCCATGGCGTGTACGACGCCTCCACCGACCCGGTCCGCATCCGGGAGATGTTCGCCGCCGCACCCTGGGCCACCGGCTACGGCATCGCCTGCGGTCTGCCCCCGTACCACCTGATCGGCGTCGACCTGGACACCAAGTCCGGCACGGACTCCTCCGCCGCACTGCGCGAGCTGGCGCTGCGCCATCTGTTCACCATCCCGGACACCGTCGTCGTGCTCACCCCGAGCGGTGGCCGGCATCTGTGGCTGACCGGTCCGCCCGACGCCGTCGTGCCCAACTCGGCCGGCCGGCTCGCCCCCGGCATCGACATCCGCGGCGCCGGCGGCTACCTCGTGGGCCCCGGCTCCCGCACCGACCACGGGGTCTACGGCACCGTCCCCGGCACCGCACACCTGCCCCCGGCCGCCTGCCCGCCGGCCCTGCTGCGCCTGCTGCTGCCCCCGCCCCGCACCGGTCACCCCGCCCCGCACCCGCCCGGCGACCACGGCCGCGGCCTCGTCCAGTTCGTCATGACCGCCCACGAGGGCCAGCGCAACACCCGCCTGTTCTGGGCCGCCTGCCGCGCCTACGAGAACGGCATCGGCCCCTTGCTGGCCGCGCCCCTCACCGAGGCGGCCTGCCACACCGGCCTGACCGAACGCGAGGCCCGCGCCACGATCGCCTCGGCGGCACGGATGACGGGACATCGGGCGTGAGCGTCCCGGCAGAGGGCCACCCGTGGTCCGGTGCGACGGTGCGCCCGCGTCCGTGCGGCTTCTCGGCGCGGCCGGGGTGCCCGCCCTCCCGGCCGTGGCTCCTGGGCCCGGCACGGCGCTGGTGACGCCCGCTGCCCGGGCCCACTGTCACACCCACGCCCTACCCTCGGACGTGATGGCACAGACGTGGACGTGCTCGGGCCTGCGCTGGGCGGCTCAGGGTCCGGCGCTGGTGTGGGACGGCGGGCGGCGCAGTGCCCTGCCGTGGGGGAAGAGGGTCGCGTTCGCCGTGCCCGAGGGGGCTGTGCGGACGTGTGTGGGGGCGCGCGGGTATGCCTGTCCGCTGCGGTCCCCCGTGTCCGCGCGGAGTACGGGGGCCCGGTGCGAGGAGTGTGCGCGGCTGGACCGGGCGCACTCCGTGGCCGCAGACACGCTGGCGGACGATCCCCGGCCGTACCGCGTGTACCTGGCGTGGTTCGGGCCCGGCCTGGTCAAGGTCGGCATCACCGCCGTCGAGCGGGGCCCGACGCGGCTGCTGGAGCAGGGCGCCGTCTGCTTCAGCTGGCTGGGCACCGGTCCGCTGATGGCCGCCCGGCGCACGGAGGAGCTGTTGCGGGCCGCGCTGCGCGTGCCGGACCGGATCCCGTACGCGCAGAAGCGGGCGGTGCGGTCGGCGCTGCCCGCGACGGCGGCGGAGCGGGCCGCCGAGGTGCGGGAGCTGCACGCGCGGGCGGTCGCGCTCGACGGCCGCCCGGAGTCGCTGCGCCCGCAGCCCTGCCGAGTCGTCGACCACACGGGCGCCTTCGGGCTGGCCGGGGCCGTGCCCGCCACCGGTGAGGTGGTGGAACTGGCGCCGGGCGGCGCGGTGGGCGGCGAGTTGGTCGCGGCCGCCGGGCCCGATCTCCATCTGGCGGTCGAGGGGCGCGGGGTGGTGGTGCTGGACACCCGGCTGATGCGCGGGTGGGAGCTGGTCCCGTCCGCCGCGGCGGAGGCCGGCGACCCCGCGGGCGAACTCACCTTTGCGCTGCGGCCGTTCGTCCGGGAGCAGGACGGTCTGTTCTGAGACCGGGGGCGAGCGCACGGAGCGCGCACCCGGATCTCGTACGGGCCGCTTCCCAGGGTTTGCCTGAGAGCCGCCTGTGCGTTTCTCAGGAAAAACACAGATCCGTGAAAGCGTGTTCTCAGAGGGCCCCGACAAGGTGTCCGCCATGACCACGACCTCGCCCCAGGGGCGCACCGAACTGCTGAGGCCGGACGGGAGCCCCGTCCGCGTGCTGGTGGTGGACGACGAGTTGTCGATCACCGAACTGCTGAGCATGGCTCTTCGCTACGAGGGCTGGCAGATCAGGAGTGCGGGGGACGGGCAGGGAGCTCTGCAGGCCGCCCGCGAGTTCCGGCCCGACGCCGTCGTACTCGACATGATGCTGCCCGACATGGACGGGCTGACCGTGCTCGGGCGGCTGCGGCGCGAGCTGCCGGACGTGCCCGTGCTCTTCCTGACCGCCAAGGACGCGGTGGAGGACCGCATCGCCGGGCTCACCGCCGGCGGGGACGACTACGTCACCAAGCCGTTCAGCCTGGAGGAGGTCGTGGCCCGGCTGCGCGGGCTCATCCGGCGGTCCGGTGCCGCCGACCGCCGGTCCGAGTCCGTCCTCGTCGTCGGCGACCTGACCCTGGACGAGGACAGCCACGAGGTCGCGCGGGGCGGGGACTCCATCCACCTCACCGCCACGGAGTTCGAGCTGCTCCGGTTCCTCATGCGCAACCCCCGGCGGGTGCTCAGCAAGGCGCAGATACTGGACCGGGTCTGGTCGTACGACTTCGGCGGGCAGGCCAACGTCGTCGAGCTGTACATCTCCTACCTGCGCCGGAAGATCGACGCCGGAAGGGAGCCGATGATCCACACGCGGCGCGGCGCCGGTTACCTGATCAAGCCCGCCACGTCATGAGCGGGCGGCGCCGGCCGGGCCCGCAGCGGGGACGGAAGCGCCGGGCCGGACAGCCGCGCACCCTGCGGACCCGGCTCGTCGTCGCGTCGGTGGTGCTGATCGCCGTGGTGTGCGCGGTGATCGGCACGGTGACGACGGTGGCGTTGCGGTCGCATCTGTACGCCCAGCTCGACGGCAAGGTCCGCGACATCGCCGTGCGCGCGGCGGGCGGCCGGGTGCATCCGGGCGCGGCCCTGCCCGGCGCCCCGGCCGGTCCGGACTCCTCGGGCGGGAACAGCGCCACGCCCGGCGACAAGATCGCACGCATCCTCGTCAACGGCCCGACACAGCCCGGCACCGTCGCGGCCTACGTGGAGAACGGCCGGATCGCCGGCGCGGCCCAGGCGGTGCAGCGCAAGGACAGCTACGGCGGGTTTCAGAAGATGGCCGCCGCCGGCCTCACCGCGGCGCAGCAGCAGGCACTCGCGCGCGTGCCGAACGACCAGCGCCCCCACACGGTGGACCTGCCCGGTCTGGGCAGCTACCGCGTCCAGTACGCGGTGAGTCCCGACGGCGGCGACACCTACTACGTCGCCCTGCCCACCAGGGACGTGGACGACAACGTCGACACGCTCGTCGTCGTCGAGGTCTGTGTCACCCTCGCCGGACTGCTCGCCGCCTCGCTCGCCGGATCCGTCATCGTCGGCATCGCCACCCGCCCCCTGCGCAAGGTCGCCGCCACCGCCACCCGCGTCTCCGAACTGCCGCTGCACACCGGCGAGGTGAACCTCAGCGAGCGGGTGCCGGAGTCGGAGTGCGACCCGCACACCGAGGTCGGCCAGGTGGGCGCCGCGCTGAACCGGATGCTGGACCACGTCCACGGCGCCCTGCACGCACGCCAGCAGAGCGAGATGCGGGTACGGCAGTTCGTGGCCGACGCCAGTCACGAGCTCAGGACGCCGCTCGCCTCCATCCGCGGGTACGCCGAGCTGACCAGGCGCGGACGCGAGCAGGTCGGGCCGGACACCCGGCACGCCCTCGGGCGGATCGAGTCCGAGGCCGGCCGCATGACCCTGCTCGTCGAGGACCTCCTGCTGCTGGCCCGCCTCGACGCGGGCAGACCCCTGCAGTTCGAGCAGACCGATCTCGTGCCCCTCGTCGTGGACACCGTCAGCGACGCCCGCGCGGCCGGCATGGACCACAACTGGCGGCTCGACCTGCCCGACGAGCCCGCCCTCGTCTCCGCCGACGCGGCACGCGTCCAGCAGGTGCTCGTCAACCTGCTCGGCAACGCCCGCAAGCACACCCCGCCGGGTACGACCGTCGTCGCGCGCGTGCAGCGGCGCGGGCCGTGGATGTGCGTGGACGTGGAGGACAACGGGCCGGGGATCGCGCCGGACCTGCTGCCGCACGTCTTCGAGCGGTTCGCGCGCGGGGACTCGGCGCGCTCGCGAACCACCGGCTCGACCGGGCTGGGGCTCGCCATCGTGCAGGCGGTGGCCACCGCGCACGGCGGCGCCGTGACCGTCGACAGCGTTCCGGGCCGGACGGTGTTCACCGTGCGGCTGCCCGCGCTCACCGCCGCCGCCGTGCGCCCCGCGCCCGCAGTCGGCGGGCGCGGGCACTCACAGGCGCAGCACAGTGCCACCACATGGGTGCGACAGCGGACTTGACGAGAGTCGGGCCATGCGAACCGACTCTTCTCCCGGCACCCTGCCGGCGCGGGAGCACCTCCCGGCCGGAGACGCCGGTACGCCTGTCCTGGACGTAGTGGTCCCCGTCCACAACGAGGAGAAGGACCTCCAGCCGTGCGTGCGCAGACTGCACGCGCACCTCACGCGCACCTTCCCGTACGCCTTCCGCATCACGATCGCGGACAACGCGTCCACCGACACCACCCCGCTGGTGGCGGCGCGGCTGGAGGCGGAGATCCCCGAGGTCACCACCCTCCGCCTGGAGCAGAAGGGCCGGGGCCGCGCCCTCAGGACCGTGTGGTCGGCGTCCGAGGCACCGGTCCTCGCGTACATGGACGTCGACCTGTCCACCGACCTCAACGCCCTGCTGCCGCTGGTCGCGCCGCTGATCTCCGGCCACTCGGACCTCGCGATCGGCTCCCGGCTCGCCCGCGCCTCCCGGGTGGTGCGCGGTCCGAAGCGGGAGTTCATCAGCCGGGCCTACAACCTGATCCTGCGCGGCTCGCTCCAGGCCCGCTTCTCGGACGCCCAGTGCGGCTTCAAGGCCATCCGGTGGGACGTGGCCCAGGTGCTGCTGCCGCTGGTGGAGGACACCGGCTGGTTCTTCGACACCGAGATGCTGGTGCTCGCCGAACGGGCGGGCCTGCGGATCCACGAGGTGCCGGTCGACTGGGTCGACGACCCGGACTCCACCGTGCACATCGTGAGGACGGCGGCCGACGACCTCAGGGGCGTGTGGCGGATCGGCAAGGCGCTGGCCACCGGCTCGCTGCCACTGGACCGGCTCACCCGGCCCTTCGGCGACGACCCGCGCGACCGTGAACTGGCCGACGTCCCCAGGGGACTTGCCCGCCGACTGGTCGGCTTCTGCGCCGTGGGCGGCCTGTCCACCCTGTTCTATCTCCTGCTCTACGGCGTCTTCCGGCAGTTCGCCGGCGCCCAGATCGCCAACGCGCTCGCGCTGCTGGTCTCGGCGGTCGCCAACACGGCCGCCAACCGCCGGCTCACCTTCGGGGTGCGCGGCCGGGGCGGCGCCGTACGGCACCAGGCGCAGGGTCTGGTCGTCTTCGCCATCGGACTCGCCCTGACCAGCGGCTCCCTGGCCGCCCTGGCCGCGGCCGGCGGCGGCCAGGCGCACTCCACCGAGCCGGCGGTGCTCGTCGCCGCCAATCTCGCCGCGACGGTGCTGCGGTTCCTGCTCCTGCGTGCCTGGGTCTTCCCGGACCGCGAGACCGCCTCGGCCGCCCCGCCCACCGTGGTCACCGCGCGCACCCCGTCCTCGCCGGCGTACGGCACGACGACCCCGCCGCACGGCACGCCCGCCGCGTACGCACCGCCGCCCGAGCGGCCGTACCGGCGGCAGCCGTACCCGACCACCCAGGTCCGCGCCGGCGACGCCGCGGACGGCAACTGGAGGGACGCCACCGTGCACCTGCAGCCGGTGCGCCCTCACGACACGGATCCGGGGGACCCCTGGTGACCACCCACCACGAGCAGCCGGCGCAGCGGG
>NZ_JBLEBI010000171.1:0-14663 GCF_047340315.1 Streptomyces sp. AF1A | reverse complement strand
ACCTGCGCCGGGGGACGCCGGTCGGTGCCGAGCAGAGCAGTGGTCACCAGCTCCTCCCAGGAACGCGCGGGACCCGCGTCGTCCCTGCGGGTGGACGTCCCGTTCATCGGGTCTCCTTCCCTTCGTGGACGGGGGTGACTGGGGCGGCCTGGACCCGAGCGGCTGGGCCGGCGGCCCCCTTCGCGCAGGTGAGAGGCCGGGTGGTCTGGCCTTTCGGGCGTCGGAACGCTGAGGTGGAGCGGCGCTTCGTGCCCCGGAGTGCGGGGGCGGTCCCCGCCATGGGGCCACTCACCCGCACAAAGCGGCCGATCACCCCGGTCCTTCCGGGTGCGAATCGGCCGGCCGTCCCAGTGCTTGCGTGGACAAGGCGGGTGACCACCCCGGTCCTTCCGGGCGCGAATCGGCCGGCCGTCCCAGTGCTTGCGTGGACAAAGCGGGTGACCACCCCGGCACTCCGGGGCGCGAACCGGTCAGCCGTCCCGGCGCCTCCGTACCCAAAACCGCCTCTGTTCGTGTGCAGGAGCGAGCCGTGGACGCTCAGCACAGGGTCACCGCCTCGCCGGTGGCCTCCGCCCAGGCCGTGAGCGGGGTGAAGCCGCGGTGGCCGCACTCGCCGAAGACGGTGACGGGGGCGCCTCCGGACAGGGCGACCAGCCGCCACAGGCCCGGGCGGGAGCGGGCGGCCCGGGTCACGGGCAGCGCCGAGTCCTCGTCGGCGTCGGCCAGGTGCCATGCGCCGCCGTCCGGGACCGGGACGACCCGGTCGAGCGTCACCGGAACCGCCTCCAGCCAGGGATCCTCGCGCAGTGCCGCGCCGTACCGGGCCGCGGCCTCGGCGGTGGTCACGCCCGGAGGGCGGAACGCGGCCGGCGCGGGCGGGGCGAACCGCTCGCCCAGGGCGGCCCGGGATTGGCCGGTACCCGGATACGCGGACAGCTCCGCGTCCAGGGCCAGGCCGACCGGCATGGACAGCTCCGGCGCCCGGCCGGCCGCGCCGTAGGACAGCAGCAGCCGGGTGCCGCCCGACGCGGCGCCGTGCAGCCATATCCGGCGGGTCGTCAGTTTCGGGTCCACCGTGTCGTACTGGGCGAGGACCAGCCAGCGGTCGCGCACCGGCGGGCCGTCCGGCGAGGCGGGCAGGCCGAGCCGGGAGCGGACCGTGGCCGCGAGGGCCTCCGGCAGCCGGTCGCGGTGCAGCCAGCCCTGGTCGAGCAGGTGCAGCAGGGCGCACTCCTCCAGCAGCCGCGCCGGCCAGCCCGCGCCCGACGCCGGGACCGCGCCCAACTCCCGTACCCGAGCCGCCAGTCCGGGTGCCTGGGCGTCGACCATGCGGGCCGCCGTCTCGTCCCACAGGGCGTACCCCGCCTGCTCGGCCGAGGCCAGCCCGCCGCGCAGCAGGTCCGCCAGGCGCTGCTCCAGCTCTGTCGCGCCCGCGGTGACCCGCTCGGCGCGGCGCTCCGCCCGGCGCTGCGCCGCCTCCGGATCAGCGGCCGGTGCACTTCCGCCCGGCTCCTGTCTCCGCTTCTTCTCCGCGCGCTCGCGCCGACCCGTGAGCCACTGCCCGGCCCAGTCCGGCGGCTCCTGGGCCACCGGCACCGTGCCGCCCCCCGCCCACAGCAGCAACAGGCCGAGCGCGTGCTTGCACGGGAACTTCCGGCTCGGGCAACTGCACTTGAACGCGGGCCCCGCCGGGTCCGCCAGGTCCACCACCGTCTGGTACGGCCTGCTGCCGCTGCCCTTGCACAGTCCCCACACCGACCCCTCCGCGCGACTGCCCGTCTCGGACCACGGTCCGGCCGTGCCGAGCCTGCCGCCCGCCTTGCGTGACGCGGCGTCAGGCGCCAGCGCCAGCACCTGGTCCGCAGTCCAGCGCACCCCCTGATCAGTCATGCCACCGACGGTAGGTCCCGCCACTGACAATCGACCGGGCGAGCGCGTTTGCGCAGGTCAGAGTGATTGTCAGTGGCGTGGTGCACGGTGGATGCCAGACCGAACCGGCCGAGCTGGAGGGGGACTCAGCCATGCCTGTGTCCGTGGACACCACGACCGTCGAACCGAGCACCGATCACTCCGCGAGCGCGGCCGCGGCCACCCCCGCGGCCGAGGCGCTGCGGCCGCACGCCGAGCAGGCCTTCGCCGGCGAACTCGCCGCCCTCGCCGCGCAGGACGACCGGCCGCGCCCGGCCCGCTGGAAGCTGTCGCCGTGGGCGGTGGCCACCTACCTGCTGGGCGGCACCCTGCCGGACGGCACGGTGATCACACCGAAGTACGTGGGGCCGCGCCGGATCGTCGAGGTCGCCGTCACCACGCTCGCCACCGACCGTGCCCTGCTCCTGCTCGGTGTGCCCGGCACCGCGAAGACCTGGGTGTCGGAGCACCTGGCCGCCGCCGTCAGCGGTGACTCGACCCTGCTGGTCCAGGGCACCGCCGGCACTCCCGAGGAGGCGATCAGATACGGCTGGAACTACGCGCAGCTACTCGCCCACGGCCCGAGCCGCGCCGCCCTCGTGCCCAGCCCCGTCATGCGCGCCATGGCGGAGGGCATGACGGCCCGCGTGGAGGAGCTGACCCGCATCCCGGCCGACGTGCAGGACACCCTCATCACGATCCTGTCCGAGAAGACCCTGCCCGTCCCGGAGCTGGGCGAGGAGGTCCAGGCGGTCCGCGGCTTCAACCTCATCGCCACCGCCAACGACCGCGACCGCGGCGTCAACGACCTGTCGAGCGCGCTGCGCCGCCGCTTCAACACCGTCGTGCTTCCCCTGCCCGAGAGCGCGGAGGCGGAAGTCGACATCGTCACCCGCCGGGTGGAGCAGATCGGCCGCTCCCTCGACCTGCCGGCCGCGCCCGACGGCATGGCGGAGATCCGCCGGGTCGTGACCGTCTTCCGCGAACTGCGCGACGGCATCACCGCCGACGGCCGTACGAAGCTGAAGTCGCCCAGCGGCACGCTGTCCACGGCCGAGGCGATCTCCGTCGTCACCAACGGCCTCGCCCTGGCCGCGCACTTCGGCGACGGCGTGCTGCGTTCCGGTGACGTCGCCGCCGGCATCCTCGGCGCCGTCGTCCGCGACCCGGCCGCCGACCGGGTCATCTGGCAGGAGTACCTGGAGACCGTCGTGCGCGAGCGCGAGGGCTGGACGGACTTCTACCGCGCCTGCCGGGAGGTGAGCGCATGACCGACTCGCCCGACACCGCCTGGCCCCGGGCCTTCGACTCCGGACCGCTGCTGCTCGGCGTGCGGCACCACGGGCCCGGCTCCGCACACGCGGTGCGCGCCGCCCTGGCCGCGGCCCGGCCCGCCGCCGTCCTGATCGAGGGACCACCGGAGGCGGACGCGCTGATCCCGCTGGCGGCCGACCCGGACCTGCGGCCCCCGGTCGCCCTGCTCGCACACGCCGTGGACGAGCCCGGCCGCTCGGCGTTCTGGCCGTTCGCCGAGTTCAGCCCCGAATGGGTGGCCATCCGATGGGCCCTGGAGCACAAGGTCCCGGCCCGCTTCATCGACCTGCCGGCCACACACACCCTCGTGTGGCAGGAGGAACTCGCCCAAGGAAAAGAGGAGAAGGGAGAAGACCCGCCCGCCGAGTCCGGGGCCTTGTCCGAACCGCCCGCCGAGTCCGGGCCCTTGTCCGAACCAGGTGCCGCGTCCGGTGACGAGTCCGGGGCCGGGCCCGCGCCCGCCACCGGTGCCGAATCAGGTCCCGACGCGGGAGGCGGCTCCAGGCTCGACGCCGGCTCGGGCTCCGGGCTCGGAGCGAGGGCCGAATCAGGCCCCGACGCAGGTGCCGGCCCCGGGCTCGACGCGGACGCCGGCTCCGGCTCCGATGCCACGGACCAGATGCGCGTCGACCCCCTCGCCGTGCTCGCCGAGGCCGCCGGGTACGACGATCCCGAGCGGTGGTGGGAGGACGTCGTCGAGCACCGGGGACCGGGTGAGCGGGACCCCTTCGCACCGTTCGCCGCGCTGGCCGAGGCCATGGGCGCGCTGCGTGAGCGCTACGGTGCAGGCGGGCGCCGTGACCTGGTGCGCGAGGCGCACATGAGACTGCAACTGCGCGCCGCACGGCGGGAGTTCGGGGACGCGGTGGCCGTGGTGTGCGGAGCCTGGCACGTGCCCGCGTTGCGCGAGCGGGCCACCGTCGGCGCCGACCGGGCGCTGCTGAAGGGGCTGCCCAGGACCAAGGCCGACCTGACCTGGGTGCCCTGGACGCACCGCAGGCTGGCCCGGTCCAGCGGCTACGGCGCCGGCATCGACTCGCCGGGCTGGTACGGCCATCTGTTCCGCGCCCCCGACCGGCCGGTCGAGCGGTGGCTGACCAAGGTGGCGGGGCTGCTGCGCGAGGAGGACCGGATCGTCTCCTCGGCGCATGTCATCGAGGCCGTGCGGCTCGCCGAGACCCTCGCGGCCATGCGCGGCCGACCGCTGCCGGGCCTGGGAGAGACCACGGACGCGGTGCGCGCGGTCATGTGCGAGGGCTCGGACGTGCCGCTCGCCCTGGTGCACGACCGGCTGGTGGTCGGGGACGCGCTGGGGGAGGTCCCGGAGACGGCCCCCGCGGTGCCGTTGCAGCGCGACCTCGCCCGGCAGCAGCGCACGCTGCGGCTGAAACCCGAGGCGCTGGAGCGCGAGCTGGAGCTTGACCTGCGCAAGGACACCGACGCGGCGCGCAGCAGGCTGCTGCACCGGTTGCGGCTGCTCGGCGTCGGCTGGGGCGAGCCGTCCCGGTCACGGGGGAGCACGGGCACGTTCCGGGAGACCTGGCGGCTGCGCTGGGAGCCGGAGCTGTCGGTGCGGGTCGCCGAGGCGGGCGTGTGGGGGACGACCGTACTCGCGGCGGCGCAGGCCAAGGCCGAGGCGGACGCGACCGCGGCCCGGACCCTCGCGGATGTCACCGCGCTCGCCGAGCACTGCCTGCTCGCGGGCCTGCCGGACGCTCTGCCGGTGGTCATGCGGGTGCTCGCCGACCGGGCGGCCCTGGACGCGGACGTCGGCCACCTCGCCCAGGCCCTGCCCGCCCTGGTCCGCTCCCTGCGCTACGGCGACGTGCGCGGCACCGACACGCGTGCGCTCGCCGGGGTCGCGGCGGGCATCGCCGAGCGCGTCTTCGTCGGCCTGCCGCCGGCCTGCGCCGCACTCGACGCCGGCGCGGCCGAGGAGATGCGCGGCCACGTGGACGCCGTCCACACGGCGGTGGGGCTGCTGGGGGAGACCCTCGCCGGTGTCGATCACACGGCGAGTGAGGGTGCGAGCGCAGGGACCGGCGCCGCGAGTCCGGGCGAGCTGCGCCGGCGCTGGCGTGCCGTGTTGCGGACCCTGTCGCTGCGGGACACCGTGCCCGGTGTCGTCCGGGGCCGGGCGGTGCGGCTGTTGCTGGACGACGGCGCGCTGCGGGCCGAGGAGGCGGCGCGGCTGATGGGGCTCGCGCTGTCGCCGGGGACGCCGCCCGCCGACGCGGCGGCCTGGATCGAGGGGTTCGTCGGCGGCGGGGGCGGCATGCTGCTGGTGCACGACGAGCGGTTGCTCGGCCTGGTCGACGCCTGGCTGACCGGAGTGCCGGCGGAGGCGTTCACGGACGTACTGCCCCTGCTGCGCCGCACGTTCGCGGCGTACGAGCCGGGCGTGCGCAGGACGCTCGGCGAGCTGGTGCGCCGTGGACCGGGAGCACGGGGCGCGCCGGCAGGCCGAACGCTCGTGACACCCGGCTTCGCCGAGGAAGCGGACACCGACCGCGCCGACGCCGTACTGCCCGTGCTGCGGCTGCTGCTGGGGTTGGACGGCCGGCGCACGACGACCGATGAGAACAGCCTGGCGGGAGTGGGCACATGACGACGGAAGCGATGCCGACGGACGCGCACGACCCGGCCCTGGAGCGATTGCGGCGCTGGCGGCTGGTGCTCGGCGGGGACCAGGCCGACGGCACCGGATGCGTGCTGTCCGGGCGGGACGCGGCGATGGACGGCACCCTCGCGGCTCTCTACGGGATGGCGGACAGACCGCAGGCGGGGCGGGACCGTTCGGCGGGGCTCGGTGCCTCGGCGCCGTCCGTGGCGCGCTGGCTCGGGGACATCCGCACCTACTTCCCCTCGTCGGTCGTCCAGGTCATGCAGCGTGACGCCATCGACCGGCTGGGGCTCGCCTCCCTGCTGCTGGAGCCCGAGATGCTGGAGGCGGTGGAGGCCGACGTGCACCTGGTCGGCACGCTGCTCTCGCTCAACAAGGCGATGCCCGAGACGACGAAGGAGACCGCGCGGGCGGTCGTGCGCAAGGTGGTCGAGGACCTCGAGAAGCGGCTCGCCGGCCGTACCCGGGCCACCCTGACCGGTGCCCTGGACCGCAGTGCCCGGGTCAGCCGGCCGCGTCACCACGACATCGACTGGAACCGCACCATCGCGGCCAACCTCAAGCACTATCTGCCCGAGTACCGCACGGTCGTGCCGGAACGGCTCATCGGCTACGCGCGGGCAGCGCGGTCGGTGAAGAAGGAGGTGATCCTCTGCATCGACCAGTCCGGGTCGATGGCGGCCTCCGTGGTCTACGCGTCGGTGTTCGGCGCGGTCCTCGCCTCCATGCGGTCGATCAGCACCCGGCTGGTCGTCTTCGACACCGCGGTGGTGGACCTCACCGACCAGCTCGACGACCCGGTCGACGTCCTCTTCGGCACCCAGCTCGGCGGCGGCACGGACATCAACCGGGCGCTCGCCTACTGCCAGTCGCAGATCACCCGGCCGGCCGAGACGGTGGTCGTGCTGATCAGCGACCTGTACGAGGGCGGCATCCGCGACGAGATGCTCAAGCGGGCCGCGGCCATGAAGGCGTCCGGGGTGCAGTTCGTGACGCTGCTCGCCCTGTCGGACGAGGGCGCGCCGGCCTACGACCGGGACCACGCGGCCGCGCTCGCCGCGCTCGGCGCACCGGCCTTCGCCTGCACGCCCGATCTGTTCCCCGAGGTCATGGCCGCGGCGCTGGAGAAGCGGCCGCTGCCCATACCGGACACCGCGTGACGCGGGGCGGAAAACGGGCAGGAACGGGGACATGACTACCCATCGGTAACGCGGGACTTGCGCGGCCTCGGGCGGTGCGTGCAAGGATCGGCGGAGCCCCTGCCCTGCCGACTCCCGAGGAAGCCTCCCCTTCTTGACGTTCCCCGCAGCCCCCTTCGGTGCCACTGCGCGTGCGTTGCGCGCGGCGGCCGGGCGGCGCGCGTTGCAACTCGCCCTGCTGGTCGGCGGGTTGTGTGCGCTCGGGCTCCTCTGCGGAGAGCAGGCACATGCGGCCGACCGGATTCCGGTGCCCGCGAAGGCGACTTCGCTGCCCCCGGTGACTTCGGTGGCCACCGGTCAGCAGGGCCGGGCGGATTCGGCTGGGGCCGTGCGCACGGCGCGCAAGGTGACCGATCGGACCGTTGCCCTCGCACGAGGCCTGGTCACCGACGCGCCGCAGTCCGCCCAGGGCCTGGTCACCGACGCGCCGCGGTCCGTCCAGGGCCTGGACACGCACACCGCGCAGTCCAACGGGGGCGTCAGGTGCATCGCGCAGTCCGACCGGGGCGGCAGGTGCACCGCGCAGTCCGAGCGGGGCCTGGGCACCGGCGCCCCGCACTCCGGCCGGGGCGGCACGAACACCGCTCGGTCCGTCCGGGACTTGGTCACGGAGACCTCACGGTCCACGCCGGGCCTGGTCACGAGGACCTCACGGTCCACGCCGGGCCTGGTCACGAGAACCGCACGGTCCACTCAGGGCTTGGTCACGGATGCCTCCCGGTCCGTGCGGGACGTGGTGACCGTGACGCCGCGGTCCGTGCGGGACGTGGTGACCGCGACTTCCCGGCCCGTACTGGGCGTGGTGACCGCCACTTCTCAGTCCGCGCGGGACGTCGTGACGACGGCCTCCCAGTCGGTCCGGGCAGTGGCGAACCGGTCCGTGCAGGACACACGGACGACCGGCCCCTCCCTGCCCCTGCCGGACTTCGGTCAGGTGCCGGACCTCGACCAGGTGCCTGTGCTCGGCCAGGTGACGGGCCCGCAGACCCCCTCACCGCATGCACGGCGGCACGGCGGCACGGCGGCGGTGACCCCCGCGAAGGTGAAGCAGGACACCGCCCGCGCCGCCGCATCGGCGTCGGCCGCGATCACGTGCGGCCTCGAGGCGGCTCCGGCGCCCCGGCCCCATGCCTGGATCCCCGCTGCGCAGCGCACCAAAGGCCTCGGAGACACCCCCGGGCGTCCCGCGCCGGGCGAAGACCCGGACGGTCTGCTCGGCAAGCAGGCGGCCGACGGCAGTGCGTTCCGCCACGGCGACGGGTTCGCCGTGACCCTCTCCGACCGGGCGCCGGTGCGGCTCGCGCCCGGCGTCACCGCGCGCGACGACGCGCCCGCGACACGGGAACGGCACCGGGACATCCCCGTCTTCCCCGGCTAGGCAGCAGGGCCGGCCTCCCCGCCACGGATCTGCCGTGCGGGGACGGAACAGGTCTTCCCGCCCGTCCGGACCCGCTCACTGTTCAGCGCTCTCCGGACGGAACCTCAGCCCTTCTCAGCCGTTTCCGAAGGATTTGACGCACGCAATGAACAAGAACATCCGCCGTTCCATCGTGATAGCCGCCGGTGTCACCGGCGCATGGGCGCTCGGCTCCGCCGTGGCCAGCGCGGACGAACTGTCCGCCACCTCCCTCTCGGTGCCGGACGCGGGCACCGAAGCCGGCAGCACCACCGGTGCGCTCGGCGAGACGGTCGACGGCGTCGTCACCGACGTGCACGACACCGTGACCGGCCTGACCGGCACGGCGACCTCGGCGGCCTCCGCCGTGCCGGACACGGCGGCCAGGGCCACGCAGCAGGTCCCGGGTGCCACGAGCGGCACCGCCCGCACCTTCGTGGACCAGGCCCGCCGCTCCGTCGACGCGAAGGTCCCGGCCGTCCGGGGCGGCCAGGTCATCGAGGGCGCGCGCGCCGCGCGCGCCGACCGGACGCGGATCCGGGTGCACGCCGAGGCAGAGGGTGTAACGCTCACCGCACACGCCACCGCCGCGACCGCACCGGCCATGCACGCGGCGGCCCACACCGCCCATACGGCGCGCACCGCTTCGCAGGACGAGATCGACTACCTCTTCGGCCCCCTGGGCTCCTTCGCTCCCGAGGTGGAGGAGGCCCTCGCCGGCGCCCAGACCAAACTGCAGGCCGCCCAGGCGGCGGCGCGCACTCGGGCCGAGGGCGTCGAGGGCGCCGTGCGCACCACCGCTCAGCAGACCGTCGCCGGTGCGCAGGGCCGGACCGCCGGCGCCGCGGACGCCGTCCGGGGCACGGCAGCCGAGGCGAGCGGTGCGGCGCAGGCCTCCGTCGCCGCCGTTCCCGCGCACGTCACCGGCACCGCCACAGGGGTCGGTGAGCGGGTCGTCGGCACGGTGCGGTCGGTGCCCGGCGTGGCCGTGCCGGTCGTGGACGAGGCGGCCTCCGCCGCGGTCCCGCCGGTCGCCTCAGCGCCTGTCGAAGTGGCCGTCGAAGGGTCCGTACGGCTGGCACCGCCGGTCGCGGACGGCACTCTGCGCGGGGTCGTGCCGGTCGTCGGGCAGGCCGTCTCGGACGCGGGCGCCCTCGCGTACGGCGTGGAGGGTGACGTGCAGGCCTTCGGGCGCGGGATCGCCGGCGCCGTGCCGCCGCTCGCCCACGGAGCGACGGGGCAGGCCGGGGCCTTCGCCGACGGCGTCACCGGTCAGGTGCCGCCCTTCGCGGCCGGCGTCTCCCGGGCGGTCCAGCCGGTCACGGACACCGCCACCGGCGCCGTGCACCAGGCGGTCGGCACCGTCGACGGGACCGTGCGGCCGGTGGCCGGCGGGATGGGCGGAAGCACGGTCGGCCTGACCCACGGCGTGGCGGGCGAGGTGAACCCCTTCGTGACCGGGGTGGCCGGTCAGGCCGCGCCCGTCACCGCCGAGGCCACCGGCTTCGCGTACGGCCTCGGCGGCGCCGTGCACGACACGGGCGAGGCGCTGGCCGAACACGCGGCCGGCGGCCTCCAGGGAATCGCCGGCACGGCCGTACCGGCGCACTCGCGGGACCCGTACGGCGCCCAGGACGCGTACGGGACGGAGCACCTGCACGCCCTGCAGCACCCCCACGGCGCCCACCACCCCCACGGCGCCCAGGACCCGTACGCCCTGCAGAACCCCCACGGCGCCGAGGCCCCCCACGGCGCCCAAGACCCGTACAGCCTCCAGAACCACTTCGGCGCCCAAACCCCGAACGGCGCCCAAACCCCGTACGTCCCGCAGAACCCGCTGAACCCGCTGCACCCGCACGGCATGCACGGCTTCGGACGTAACGGGCAGCAGGGCGACCCGGGCCGACAGGCCTGAGCGCCCCCACCGCTCCGTGGGGTGGCCGTACCCGGACGGCCGAATGCCGTCGGCTCGTCCGGGCGGAGCCCCGCGGTTGGGGCGGGTGGTCCCCATTGGGGTGGGGATCAACCGCCCCGGTCCCGGGTTCGTCCCGGGGCCGCCCAGAGGCCTCACCGGGTCAACCCCAGCCCGGTGAGGCCTCGCACTTCCCGGCGATCGCGGCACGCCGTGCCAGCAAACCCGACATCATGTGACAGGTATCACCGCTCGGGTGTGACCCTCGATTTAGGGCGCCCCCGCAAGCGGCGATAACCTGCGAGACGGACATGCCGCGCGCTCGGACACCGTGTGCGCCTCCCTTGTGACAAGCGGACGTCACGTTGCCCTTCGCGGCACGCCCACGCATCCAACGAACCGCGAGATCACTGATAGGGACGGAAGCGCGTGGACCTGTTCGAGTACCAGGCGAGGGACCTCTTCGCCAAGCACGATGTACCGGTGCTGGCCGGTGAAGTCATCGACACGCCTGAGGCGGCGCGCGAGATCACCGAGCGTCTGGGCGGCAAGTCCGTCGTCAAGGCGCAGGTGAAGGTCGGTGGTCGCGGCAAGGCCGGTGGCGTCAAGCTGGCCGCCTCCCCGGACGAGGCCGTCGCCCGTGCGACGGACATCCTCGGCATGGACATCAAGGGCCACACGGTCCACAAGGTCATGATCGCCGAGACCGCGCCGGAGATCGTCGAGGAGTACTACGTCTCCTTCCTCCTCGACCGTGCCAACCGCACCTTCCTCTCCATCGCCTCCGTCGAGGGCGGCATGGAGATCGAGGAGGTGGCGGCCACCCGTCCGGAGGCCGTCGCCAAGACGCCGATCGACCCGATCGACGGTGTGGACGAGGCCAAGGCCCGCGAGATCGTCGCGGCCGCCAAGTTCCCGGCCGAGGTCGCGGACAAGGTTGCGAACGTCCTCGTCAAGCTGTGGGACACCTTCATCAAGGAGGACGCCCTCCTGGTCGAGGTCAACCCGCTGGCGAAGGTCGCCTCCGGTGAGGTCATCGCCCTCGACGGCAAGGTGTCGCTCGACGACAACGCCGAGTTCCGCCACCCCGACTTCGAGGCGCTCCACGACAAGGCCGCGGCCAACCCGCTCGAGGCGGCCGCCAAGGAGAAGAACCTCAACTACGTCAAGCTCGACGGCGAGGTCGGCATCATCGGCAACGGCGCCGGTCTCGTGATGAGCACCCTGGACGTCGTCGCGTACGCGGGCGAGAAGCACGGTGGCGTCAAGCCCGCCAACTTCCTGGACATCGGCGGCGGCGCCTCCGCCCAGGTGATGGCGAACGGCCTGGAGATCATCCTGGGCGACCCGGACGTCAAGTCCGTCTTCGTGAACGTCTTCGGCGGCATCACCGCCTGCGACGAGGTCGCCAACGGCATCGTCCAGGCCCTGAAGCTCCTCGAGGACCGCGGCGAGAAGGTCGAGAAGCCGCTCGTCGTCCGCCTCGACGGCAACAACGCCGAGCTGGGCCGCAAGATCCTCACCGACGCCAACCACCCGCTGGTGCAGCGCGTCGACACCATGGACGGCGCGGCCGACAAGGCCGCCGAGCTGGCCGCCGCCAAGTAAGCACGAGGACGAGGACACCTACACACCATGGCTATCTGGCTCAACAAGGACAGCAAGGTCATCGTCCAGGGCATGACCGGCGCCACCGGCATGAAGCACACCAAGCTCATGCTCGGTGACGGCACCAACGTCGTGGGCGGCGTGAACCCGCGCAAGGCGGGTCAGACCGTGGACTTCGACGGCACCGAGGTACCCGTCTTCGGCACCGTCAAGGAGGCCATCGAGAAGACCGGCGCCAACGTCTCCGTCATCTTCGTGCCGGAGAAGTTCACCAAGGACGCGGTCGTCGAGGCCATCGACGCCGAGATCCCGCTGGCCGTCGTCATCACCGAGGGCATCGCCGTGCACGACACGGCGTTCTTCTGGGCGTACGCCGGCAAGAAGGGCAACAAGACCCGCATCATCGGCCCGAACTGCCCCGGCATCATCACCCCGGGCCAGTCGAATGTCGGCATCATCCCGGGCGACATCACCAAGCCGGGCCGCATCGGCCTGGTCTCGAAGTCCGGCACGCTGACCTACCAGATGATGTACGAGCTGCGTGACATCGGCTTCTCGACCGCCGTCGGCATCGGTGGCGACCCGATCATCGGCTCCACCCACATCGACGCCCTGGCCGCGTTCCAGGACGACCCGGAGACCGAGCTCATCGTGATGATCGGTGAGATCGGTGGCGACGCCGAGGAGCGTGCGGCCGCGTTCATCAAGGAGAACGTGACCAAGCCGGTCGTCGGCTACGTCGCGGGCTTCACCGCGCCCGAGGGCAAGACCATGGGCCACGCCGGCGCCATCGTCTCCGGCTCCTCCGGCACCGCCCAGGCGAAGAAGGAGGCCCTGGAGGCCGCGGGCGTCAAGGTCGGCAAGACCCCGACCGAGACGGCCAGGCTCGCGCGCGAGATCCTCAGCGCCTGAGCGTCCTGACCCGAACGCCGGCAGGCCCGTCCCGATGCCCGGGACGGGCCTGCCGGCGTCTTCGGCGCCCGCGGCCCCGCGCGCCGTCACCGCGGCTGCGGCGCCAGCCGGTTAGGCCCGTGCGTGCCCTTCCGGCGCAGCTTCGCGCGCAGCTCCTGCTCCTCCTCGGACAGCGGGCCCAGGGGCACGGGCCGCGGAACGCCGTGGACCGCCTGGGCGGGGGCGATCGGCGCCTCGTAACGCGTCGGCGCCGTGCGGAGCGTGAGCGTCGTCGCGCCGACGATGGTCACGGTGAACGCGATGGCCGCCCGGGTCCAGAACACGGTCCGGCGTTCGCAGCCGGTGCGGACCACCGTCGGCCTGGCGGCGCGCATCTGCTCCCTGGAGGCGAGCTCGGTCAGCCGCCGGTGCAGCAGGGCCGGGTCGGCCAGCGCGGGGACGCGCGCGGCCACCGCCTCCCGGGCGTGGAGCAGCCGGCTCGCGGCCGCCGGGGTGCTGGCCTCCGTCTCCGCCGCCGCCTCCGGCAGGTCGAGGCCGACGCCGTCGTAGAGGACGAGCGTGCGCCGGTACGACGGCGGGAGCCCGAGCAGGGTGTCCAGCAGCTCCCGGTCGGCGGGGTCGGCGGGCGGCTGCTCCGGGTTCCGGTACCGCGGGCGGAACCGGTGCCAGGGGGAGAGCGCCCAGTCGTACGCCGCCGCCCGCACCCACCCGGCCGGGTCGCGGTCCCGGGCCACCTCCGGCCAGCGCTGCCAGGCCAGCTGGAAGGCCCGCTCCACGGACTCCCGGGCCAGTTCCCGGCGCCCGGAGAGCAGATAGGCCTGGCGCACGAGGGCCGGGGCGCAGAAGGCGTAGAGCGCGTCGAAGGCCTGAGCGGGCGTCAGGGGCTCCGGCAGGGCGACCGCGGTCGGCGCCGGGGTGGCCGCCGCACCGTGCGGACTCACCTGTTCGGGCGCCTCCTGACGGGCCGTCGGCTCGGCGGACGAGGCGAGCAGTTCGGCGTAGGCCGCGCCCTCGGGGCCGTCCGGCTCCCGGCGACCGGACTCCCAGGCGCGGACGGTGGCGCGGCCGACGCCGAGGCGTGCGGCGAGCTGAGCCTGTGTCAGGGAGCGGGCCTGGCGCAGGCGTCGGCGTTCCTTCGGCGGCGGCAGCGGGCCGGCTGACTTCTGCGTCGTCACCATGCACCCTTCCGTACGAAAAAGAACATAAACGTATAATGAGCGACACAGCGGAGGTTCGCCCGTTACGACGGGAAAGCGCGTGTCGTTGGGAGCATGGCGACGTGCCCCAGACGACCGCTCGCCGACCGCCGCTCGCCCCTCTGACCGCCCGGCTCCGCGACCGTCCCCCCGGTCTGGCGGCGAGCCTGCTGAACGGCGCGGTCGCGGCCGGACTCGGGCTCGGTTCGCTCGCCGTGCTGGTGCTGGGCATGTGGATCAGCTCCCCGTACCCCGACAGCGGCCCGGACGCGGCGCTGCACGTCGCCGCCGCGCTCTGGCTGCTGGCGCACGGGGTGCACCTGGTCCGCACCGAGACCCTCTCGGGCACGCCCCTGCCGGTGGGCGTGACCCCGCTGCTCCTGCTCGCGCTGCCGGCGTGGCTGCTGTACCGGGCCGGGCGGGACGCCACGGACGCCTCCGCCGACCCCGACGGCCCGCCGCCGGTGCCGGCGCGCACGGCGTGGACGGGCGTGGTCCTCGGCTACCTTGGCGTCGGCTGCGCCGCCGCGCTGTACTGCTCCGGCGGGGAACTGCGGCCCGCGTGGGGCTGGGTGACGGCCTGTCTGCCGGCCGT
>NZ_JBLEBI010000170.1:0-14707 GCF_047340315.1 Streptomyces sp. AF1A | reverse complement strand
CGCCGGCGCGCGGTCGCGCAGTTCGGGACGCGTTTGGCTCCGGGGCCGGACGCTCCGTACACTTCCCCGTTCGAAAGCGGGCGCGAGTCGGAGCGCTGCGCGGGAGATCAGGGAAGCGGCAGCGCGATGACGGTGACAGAAGACGGCCCCATGCCCACGGAAGAGGTGGTCCACGGCCCGGGTATCGACCCCGAGCGCCTGGCCGTCTGTCTGAGCGTGCTGGAGGAGCTCGACCGGCTGGACGTCGACCACCCCGACGCGATCAAGGTGCGCCGCGCCACCTCGCACATCTACCGGACGGTCAAGCAGCGCCGCCGCCAGGAGCGCCGCGCCGCCAAGACCGCGCACGACCGTGCGGTCACCGAGGCCACGGCCACCGGCTCCGCCGAGCGCATCGACGACGAGACGGAGGGCATCCTGCCCTCCTCGAAGGTCGAGCCCGGCCGGATCGCGGGCATACTCCAGCGCCCCCGCTCCTGCTACACCTGCAAGAGCCGCTATGTCGAGGTCGACTACTTCTACCACCAGCTCTGCCCGACGTGCGCGGCCGAGAACCGCGCCAAGCGCGACGCCCGCACCGACCTCACCGGCAAGCGCGCCCTGCTCACCGGCGGCCGGGCCAAGATCGGCATGTACATCGCGCTGCGGCTGCTGCGCGACGGCGCCCACACGACGATCACCACGCGTTTCCCCAAGGACGCCATTCGCCGCTTCAAGGCGATGGAGGACTCGGCGGACTGGCTGCACCGGCTGGCGGTCGTCGGCATCGACCTGCGCGACCCGGCGCAGGCCGTGGCCCTGGCCGAGCAGGTCGCCGAGGCGGGCCCGCTGGACATCCTGATCAACAACGCCACGCAGACCGTGCGGCGCCTGCCGTCCGCGTACGCCGCCCTGGTCGAGGGCGAGAGCGCCCCGCTGCCCGCCGGTGAACTCCCCGCCCACCACGTCATCGGCGCCTTCAACTCCGGCGCCGTCGACGGCATCGCCGCGCTGCCCGTCGGCACCAGCGGCCTGGAGGCCCAGAAGGTCGCCGACCTCGCCCTCGTCGCGGGGAACGCCAGCGTTGCCCGGCACCTCGACGGCACCGCCATCGACGCCGGCGGCCTCGTCCCGGACGTCGTCGACAGCAACACCTGGGTGCAGACCATCGACCAGATCTCCCCGGTCGAGCTGCTCGAGACCCAGCTGTGCAACTACACCTCGCCGTTCATCCTGATCAGCGCCCTGCGCCCGGCCATGGCCGACGCCGCGAAGAAGGCGGCCAGCGGGCGCGCGTACGTCGTCAACGTCTCCGCGATGGAGGGCGTCTTCAGCCGCGGCTACAAGGGCGCCGGGCACCCGAACACCAACGCCGCGAAGGCCGCCATGAACATGGTCACGCGGACCAGCGCGACGGAGATGTTCGAGACGGACGGCATCCTCATGACCTCCGTCGACACCGGCTGGATCACCGACGAGCGCCCACACTACGACAAGCTGCGCCTCGCCGAGGCCGGCTTCCACGCGCCCCTCGACCTGGTCGACGGCGCGGCCCGCGTCTACGACCCGATCGTCCGCGGCGAGGCCGGCGAGGACCTGTACGGCGTCTTCCTGAAGGACTACGCACCGGGCAAGTGGTGACCCCGCACCAGCGGTGACCGGCGCGGGCGCCTCCGCGCCCGTGAGGGGCGCCCCCGGGCCATGGCGGTCGGCGGGGCGTGCGCCGACGCGGCCGGGTGGAGGTGCGCCCCGGCACCCCGCTCCACCGCCGGCGCACGTGTCCGCGCGCGGCAAGCGGCGATTTCGGGACATGCTCGCGGCCGTCGGGGGGCGCCCGGGCCTCCCGCGTCCCCGCGGCTCGTGCACGGCGTTCGTTCCCTGCCGGGGACGTACGCGCGTGCCCGGGCCCCGTCGGCCGGCAGGTCCGTGCCGGGTGTTCAGTCGATCGCGCCGAGGCGGGAGTTGTGGGCCGCCACCAGCTCCAGCACCGTGCGCCAGTCCTCCAGGACGCCCGCGTCGAAGGCGGCCGTCCGCCCCTCCTCGAGGGCCTGCCGCAGCCGCGGCAGGTCGTCGTCGCCGGGGCCCCCGTCCCCGCGGACCAGCCGGAACACCCGCTCCCCGAGCAGGGCGCGGACCGCGTCGGCGGCGCTGTGCGCGCGGGCGGCCTCGTCGCCCGGGGAGAGCACCGGTCCGATCCCGTGGACCAGCCCCGCCACCTGGAGCTCCTTGTCGGCGGGACGGCCGCGGCGCAGCAGCGCGGCGGCTCGCAGCGCGTGCTGGTGCCGGCCGGCGTACAGCAGATCCATCAGCTCCTCGACGCTGCGCAGCTCCATGCGTCAGTCCTTCCGCGAGACAGCCGTGCCGCACGCCGGCAGATCATGGCGAGCTTGCGATCCGGCCAACGGCGCTTGAACGGTGCCGCGCCCGGGAGCGGCAGGCCTGGCGATGTCGATCATTTGTTCGTATCAGCAGCGCCGTGTGGATCATTCGGTCCGGCGTGCGCGATGTGCGCTTTGTTGTGAATAATCGCATATTGAGTGCTCTTGACTGGCGCATCGCAGCCCGATAGTTACTGCTTGTTTGCACTCCCTATCGAGCGGAGGTCCGCTCATTTGGTTACCCTGGAACGGACGGACAGCAGCAAGGGGTCCCACCCACACCCACCCGTCCGTCCCGGGGCGAGCCGGCGGACATCGGCCCGCTCCGCACGAGTACCGGCGCCACCGCGTCCGAACTGGCCTTCCACCCAGACCCGAGCGGGCGCCGGGCGTCGGAGCAGCGACTGTCCGGTACGCCCTGAGGGTGACCCGACACAGAAGGAGTGCGCGGTGACACCGGAGAAGACGAACAGCGAGCAGCGACCCAAGGAGCAGCAGGAGCGCGCGGGCCGCAGGCCCGGAGAACTCGGCAGCCTCGACGTGTGGGCCCGCTCCGCCCCGATCCGCCTCGCGGGCTACGAGGACGACCTCGCCGAGCCCCATATCCTGCCCAGCGTGGACTGACCCGCGTCCGTCCCTCGCGATCGCCGCCCGCATGGGCGTGACTGGCACAATCACGCCCATGCTGATCAGAGAAGCCACAGCCGGCGACTGGCCGCGCATCTGGCCCTTCTGGCACCGGATCGTCGCCGCCGCCGAGACCTACACCTGGGACCCCGACACGAGCGAGGAAGCGGCCCGCACCCTGTGGATGGGCCCCGGCAAGCGCGTCTACGTGGCCGAGGATCCCGCCGGCACGGTGGCCGGCTCCGCCTATCTCACCGCCAACTACGGCGGACCCGCCGCCCGCGTCGCCAACGCCGGCTTCATGGTCGACCCCGACCGCTCGGGCAGCGGCATCGGCCGCGCCCTCGCCGAGCACGTCCTGGCCGAGGCCAAGGCGCACGGCTACCGCGCCATGGTCTTCAACGCCGTGGTCGAGACGAACCCCGCCGTGGCGCTGTGGACCTCCCTCGGCTTCGCCGTCCTCGGCACCGTCCCGGAGGCCTTCGAGCACCCCCGGCACGGCCGGGTCGGGCTGCACATCATGTACCGCGCGCTGGACTGACCGGCCGGAGAGGGGCCGGCTCTAGTCCAAGTCCGCCAGTGGTGCCGTGCGCCGCCACGGGCTCAGCCGCTCCAGCTCCTGCGCCAGATCCAGCAGGTCGGCCTCCGTGCCCGGGCGCCCCACCAGCTGGACGGCGCAGGGCGCGCCCGAGGGCAGGGCGCCGACCGGTACGGACATCGCGGGCCAGCCCGTCAGGTTCCACGGCGGGGTGAACGGCGAGTAGGCGGTGTTGACGAGGACGTTGCGCAGCCAGCCGCGCTCGTGCCACGGACCGGCCACGGGGGAGCGGCGCGCCAGGGCCGGGGTGAGCAGCACGTCGTGCTCGGCGAAGAAGGGCGCCAGCCGGGCCCGCAGGCGCTCGCGCTCCGCGCCGGTGCGCACCGAGCGCACGAAGTGCCGGCCCAGCGCCGCGTGCACCCGGGTGCGCCGGGCCAGCCGCGCCGCGTCCAGCCCTTCGGCGTCCACCGCCGTCCCCGCCGTCCAGTGCCGGAGCGCGGTCACACCGAGCGAGAGGGGATACGGCGGCTCGGCCCGGCGCACCCGGTGCCCGGCCCGCGCCAGCAGGCCCGCCGCCTCCCGGGCCGCGGCCGTGTACGGCCTGCTCACGCTCACCCCGGCGAGCGGGCTGCGCAGCGCCACGGCGATCCGCCGGCGCGCCGGCTCCTGCGCCGCGGGGAAGCCGGTGCCCGCCAGGACGGAGAGCACCAGCCGCAGGTCCTCCACCGTGGTCGCCAGCGGACCGTTCTCCGCCATGCCGAACCAGTCGCCGTTGCCGATGCCCGCCGGCACCACCCCGTGCCCGGGCTTCAGTGTGACCAGCCCGCAGTTCGCCGCCGGGATGCGCAGCGAGCCCATGCCGTCGTTGCCGAGCGCGACCGGCACGAGCCCCGCGGCCACGGCCGCCGCGCTGCCGCCGGAGGAGCCGCCCGCCGTGCGCGTGGTGTCCCACGGGTTGCGGGCGGTGCCGTACACACCCTCGGTGGTGCCGAACACGCACAGCTCAGGCACGTTGGTCAGGCCCAGGACCACGGCACCGGCCGCCCGCAGCCGGGCCACGGTGACATGGTCCTGCGCGGCGGGCGTGTCCGGCGTGGCGGCGGAGCCGTCGCGGTGCGACTCCCCGCGCACCGCCAGGTTGTCCTTCACCGCCACCGGGACGCCCGCGAGCGGCAGTTCGGCGAGATCACCGCGCGAGCCCACCTCGTCCGCCTCGGCGAGCGCCGCCTCCGCCCGGACCGTGCGGAACGCCTCGACGCGTGTGCCGAGCCGCTCGATCCGTGCGAGGTGCTCAGCGACCACCTCGCGTGGTGTCACCCGCTTCTCGCGTACCGCCCCGGCGATCTCGACGGCACTCCGCCCGACCCAGTTCCCCACGCGCACTCCTCGCTCGTTCGCCGGCTACCCGCCGGTAGGCATCACGGTGCAGGGAAAACTGTGCCGGGTCGGGGACGGCACGTCGAGAGGCCGTGCCCACGGGTTCTCTCCTCCGCGGCCGCCGAAGGGGGGTCGTCAGGCGGTCCGCGCGGCGCCCGTGCTGTCCCGCCCGATCAGCCGGGGGACCGGGACCCGCGCGGCCCGGGCCGGGCCGCCGTCCAGCAGGGTCAGCAGCTCGCGGGCCGCCGTCCGCCCGAACTCCGCGCTGTCGCGGGAGAGGGCGGACAGCCGGGGCGTGACCATGCGGCACAGGGCCGAGTCCTCCCAGGAGACCACCGAGACGTCCTGCGGGACGCGGAAGCCCAGGTCGGCGGCGGCGGCCACGCCGGCCACGGCCATCACGTCGTTGTCGTAGATCAGGGCCGTCGGGGCGGCGGAGCCGCCGAGCACCCGGCGGGTGACGGCGGCGCCCTGCGCGTCGGAGTAGTCGGTGGGCACCGAGCGGACCTCGGTCAGGCCCCGCCGCTCCGCCTCCGCGCGCAGGGTGGCGACACGCCGCTGGGTGTGCGCGAGGCCGGGCAGGCCGGCGATGTGGACGATACGACGGTGGCCGAGGGCCGCCAGTTCGTCCACGACGGAGGCCATCGCGCCGGCGTCGTCCGCCCAGACCGTCGACAGCCCCGGGTGGGACACGTCGGGTGCGCCGCCGATCACCACCGCCGGCAGGCCGAGTTCGTCCAGCAGACCGGGCCGTGGGTCCGTGGCGCGGGGGTCGGCCACCAGGACGCCGTCCACCCGGTGCTCCGCCCACCAGCGCCGGTACACCGCGCACTCCTCCGTCACGTCCTCGGCCACCTGGAAGAGCAGGCCCAGATGACGCTCGGCGAGCACCTCCTGGATGCCGGAGACGAGCTGGAGGAAGAAGGAGTCGACGCCCAGGGAGTGCGCGGGGCGGGCCAGGACGAAGCCGACCGTGGCGACGCCCTCGCCGGACAGCGCGCGGGCGGCCGTGCTGGGCCGCCAGCCGAGCTGTTCGGCCACCCGGCGGACCCGCGCCCGCGTCGCCTCGGACACGCCGGGGCGGCCGTTGAGCGCGAAGGAGACGGCGCTCTCGGAGACCCCGGCCCGCCGGGCGATGTCCTTCATCGTGGGCCGGCGTGCGGGGGACCGCTTGGTCGGCACGACTTCCCTCCCCCCTCCGGACGCCGTTCGCTAATGCGCTTGAGTGTCAAGACCCTAAAGCGCATTAGCAATTGATGGCAAGCCCCCGGTCACTCCGCTGTGACCTGCACTGATGCACGGCTAATTTCTTTAGCTCCGCAGAATGCATTGACTTCGTCCGAAGGGCGCGGGCATGGTCTCTGGCGCCCCCAACCGCCAGGCCCAGCAAGGGAGTCGTGTCCCCGTGCCCATGTCTCGCAGAACCCTCGCCGCCGCCGCCTTCGCCCTCCTCCTGCCACTGAGCGCCTGCGGCTCGGGCGGTGACGGCGGCGGTTCCACCGACGCCTCCGGCAAGGTCCAGGGAGACATCACCTTCCAGACCTGGAACCTGCGCGCCAACTTCAAGCCGTACTTCGACGGCCTGGTAGCCGACTTCGAGAAGAAGTACCCCGGCACGCACGTGAAGTGGATCGACCAGCCCGCCGAGGGCTACGCCGACAAGCTGAGCGCCGACGCCGCCGGCGGCACCCTGCCCGACGTCGTCAACGTCTCCCCGGACCTGGTCGCCCCGCTGGCCAAGGCCGGACTCGCCCTCGACCTCGGCAACGCCGGTGCCAAGTACCGATCCGAATACCTGCCCGGCGCCTGGGCCGGCCATCAGGTGCCGGGCATGAGCGGCACCTACGCCTTCCCCTGGTACCTGAACACCGGCCCGCTCTTCTACAACAAGGCCCTGTTCCGCAAGGCCGGACTCGACCCGGACAAGCCGCCGACGACGTACGCCGAACTCTTCGCCGACGCCCTGCAGATGGCGAAGAGGAGCGGCGGCAGGGTCGCCACCCTCGCCAACGTGCCCACCATCGAGGACTTCGGCCGCTACGGCGTCCCGCTCATGAACAAGGAAGGCACCGCGTTCGCGTTCAACGACGCCAAGGGAGTCGAACTCCTCACCAAGTACAAGGAGCTGTACGACGCCAAGGCGCTCGACCCGCAGGCCCTGACCGCGACCCCGGAGTCCTCCGGCAAGAAGTTCCTCACCGGCGCCGTCGCCATGAACCCCGGAAGCGCCCTCGACCTCGACAACTTCAAGAAGAACGCGCCGAGCCTCTACAAGAACATCGGCATCACCGACCAGATCACCAGCACCGGCCACGTCAACATGTACGTGATGGGCGTGATGGTCAACGCCCGCACCAAGCACACCCCGGCCGCCGTCGCCTTCGCGCACTTCGTCACCGACGCGCAGAACCAGATGTCCTTCGCCAAGAAGGTCGCCATCTTCCCGAGCACCGCCGGCTCCCTGAACGACCCGTACTTCACCAAGGAGGACGGCACCGACGAGACCAGGGTGCGCATCGCCGCCGCCAAGTCCCTGAAGAACGCGGTCAACTACACGCCCGTGCTGTTCAGCGACCAGATGAAGACCGCCCTGCGCAACGAGGTCGCCAAGGCGCTCCAGGGCAAGGAGAGCCCCAAACAGGCCCTCGACAACGCTGTCAGCGCCGCCGACCGCCTCCTCCAGCAGGGCTGACGTGCCATGGCCGCGCCCCTCCGCATCAGGCGCCAGCTCCCCACCAGTCCCTGGCTGTTCGCCGCCCCCGGACTCCTCGTCACCGGCGCCTTCGTGCTCTACCCGTTCGTCTCCACCCTGGTGAACTCCTTCACCGACCGGCGCACCCTGCTCCCGGGCCGCTTCGTGGGCCTCGCCAACTTCCGCGAGCTCCTGCACGACGACATGTTCTGGACCGGCCTGCGCAACAGCACGCTCTACGTCCTCGGCGTCGTGCCGGCCCTCGTGGTACTGCCGCTGCTGCTGGCGCTGCTGGTGCAGAAGAACATCCCCGGCATCACCTTCTTCCGCTCGGCCTTCTACACCCCGGTCGTCGCCTCGGTCGTGGTCGTCGGGCTGATCTGGGTGTGGCTGCTGGACGAACGCGGCCTGGTCAACTCGCTGCTGGACACGGTGGGGGCCGGGCGGATCGGGTTCCTCAGCGACCAGTGGCTGCTCCTGCTGAGCGCGATGGCCGTCACGGTGTGGAAGGGCCTCGGCTACTACATGATCATCTATCTCGCGGCGCTGGCGAACGTGCCCCGCGAACTGCACGAGGCCGCCGCCGTGGACGGCGCGGGCCCGGTGCGCCGGTTCCTGTCGGTCACCGTGCCCGCCGTGCGCTCCACCATGGTGCTGGTCGCGGCGCTCTCCTCCGTCGCCGCCTTCAAGGTCTTCTCCGAGGTGTACCTGATGGCGGGCCCGACCGGCGGCCCGGCCGGCGAGGACACCACCCTCGTCATGCTCGTGCAGCGCACCGGCACCGGCCTGACCGGCCGCGTCGGCTACGCCTCCGCCCTCTCGGTCGTCGTGTTCGCCGTCACCGTCGCGCTGATGCTGCTCGTGCTGCGCGCCGACCGGAGGGAGGAGTCGTGAGCGTGCTGGAGAGGGTGCGGCCCGAGCCGCCCGTCACCACGCGGCGGGAGCCCCGTGTCACGGACGAGCACGGCCGCCGGATCCGGGCCGCCGAGCTGGCCTGGCGCTATCTGGTGCTCCTCGCCGTCCTCGCCCTGACCGTCGGCCCGTTCCTCTGGCAGCTGTCCACCTCCCTGAAGGGACCCACCGAGGACATCTACAGCTCACCGCCGGCGTTCCTGCCCGCCCACCCGACGCTGCACAACTACGCCCGGGTCGCCGACACCATCCCCGTCTGGGACTACGCCCTGAACTCCCTGAGGGTCGCCGCCGCCAGTGTCGTGACCAACTGCGTCGGCTCGGCGCTCGCCGGATACGCGCTGGCCCGGCTGCGCTACCGCGGCCGGCGCGTGGCCACGCTCGTCTTCGTGCTGGCGATGCTCGTGCCGGTCGAGGGCATCGTCATCGCCCAGTTCACCACCATGCGGGAACTCGGCCTGAACAACACCCTCGTCGGGGTCGTCCTGCCCGGCGCGATCGGGGCCATGAACGTGCTGCTGATGCGCAACGCCTTCCGCGGCCTGCCCTACGAGATCGAGGAGGCCGCCTACGTCGACGGCGCCAACGTCTGGCAGCGGTTCCTGCGCGTCGCCCTGCCCTCGGTCAAGGGGACCCTCGCCGTCGTGGCGATCTTCGCCTTCATGGGCGCCTGGGACGACTTCCTGTGGCCGCTGATCGTGCTCAGCGACCCGTCGAAGTTCACCCTGACCATCGGCCTCAACTATCTGCACGGCACCTTCGCCAACGACGAACGCCTGGTCGCTGCCGGCACGGTGATCGCCGTCGCGCCGCTCATCGCCCTCTTCGCCTGCCTCCAGCGGTACTTCTTCCGCGGCGTCGGCGAGGGCGCGATCAAGGGCTGAACGTCCCCCGTACGTACGACAGAACCAGGATGCCCATGACTCCTGCCGTGCGCTTCGGCGTCAACTACACGCCGAGCGAGGGCTGGTTCCACCACTGGCTCGACTTCGACCTCGACTCCGTGCGCGCCGACCTCGACGCGATCGCCGCGCTCGGCCTCGACCACATCCGCGTCTTCCCGCTGTGGCCGTACTTCCAGCCCAACCGCACCCTGATCCGCCCGCGCGCCGTCGAACAGCTCGTCGCCCTCGCCGACGCGGCCGGCGAACGCGGCCTCGACGTCAACGTGGACGGACTGCAGGGCCACCTGAGCAGCTTCGACTTCCTGCCCGCCTGGACCCGCACCTGGCACCGGCGCAACCTCTTCACCGACCCGCACGTGGTCGACGGCCAGGCAACCTACCTGCGCACCCTCGCCGCCGCCCTCGCCGACCGGCCCAACTTCATCGGCATGACGGTCGGCAACGAGGTCAACCAGTTCGCCGCCGAACCCCACCCCGACCCCGACCGGATCACGGCCCAGGAGGCCGAGCGCTGGCTCACCCGGATGCTCGCCGCCTGCGCCGAGGGCGCCCCGGACCGCCTCCACCTGCACGCCTCCTACGACGCCGCCTGGTACCAGGACGACCAGCCCTTCACCCCCGGCCACTCCGCCCGGCTCGGCGACCTCACCGCCGTGCACTCCTGGGTCTTCAACGGCACCGCCCAGCGCCACGGCCGCGCCTCCGTGCCGGCCGAGCACCACGCCGCCTACCTGGTCGAGCTCAGCAAGGCCTGGGCGCACGAACCCCACCGGCCGGTGTGGCTGCAGGAGGTCGGCGCGCCCGCGCCGCTGGTGCCCGCCGAGCACGCGGCCGCCTTCGCGGAGGCGACCGTCGCCCACGTCCTCGACTGCCCGGACCTGTGGGGC
This sequence comes from Streptomyces sp. AF1A, assembly GCF_047340315.1. Lineage (NCBI taxonomy): Bacteria > Bacillati > Actinomycetota > Actinomycetes > Kitasatosporales > Streptomycetaceae > Streptomyces > Streptomyces sp. AF1A. The sequence goes on along the minus strand of NZ_JBLEBI010000170.1, from coordinate 4,412 downwards.
GTCACCTGGTGGTGCTCCTACGACGTCTCGCGCGGCCTCGCCGACTTCCCCGAACTGGAGTACTCGCTCGGCCTGTTGACCACCGACCGGCGGCCGAAGGACCTCGCGCGCGCGCTCGCCGGGGCGGCGCGGGCCCGGCCCGCGCCGCCCGCCGTGCGGGACACGGCCCTCGTCGTCCCCGCCGAGCCGGGCCACCGCTCCCGCTGCGCCCCGGGCGGACCGGTCTTCGACGCGTTCTTCCGGCTCGTCGCCGACGGCGCCCGTCCCACCACCGTGCTCGACACCCGCGCCGACGACCCGGACCACCTGGCCGCCCGCGGCATCACCGAAGTCGTCGCCTGCGACCAGGTGCTCCCCACCCCGCAAGGACGCATCCGCTCGTGAACCGGAGCAGACGCACCCTCCTCACCGAAGTCGTCGCCTGCGACCAGGTACTCCCCACCCCCCAAGGAGGCATCCGCTCGTGAACCCCAGCAGACGCACCCTCCTCGCCGCCGCCACCGCGGCCGCCCTGGCACCCGCCCTGCCCGAGTCCGCGTCCGCGGCCCCGCGAGCCGCCGCGGCGACCCCGCCGTACGCCTCCTACTGGTACCCGGACACCCTGCCCGCCGGCAGCCCGGGGCCCGGCATCACCTGGCGCAGCCTGAAGACCTGGCGCGCGGCCGACGACCCCGACCTCGCCTTCAACGCCGCGTCCGTGCCCCTCGCACGCCGCTTCACCCCGGCCCCGGCCAACGCCACCGCCCGCTCCCGCCAGGCCCGGGTCCAGGCCCTGGTCTCCTTCGGGCCCACGTCCGGCAACCCCGCGCAGGGCTCGGCCACCGCCGACTACTACGCCCTCACCCACTGGGCCTACCTCGACGAGCTGGTGTTCTGGGGCGGCTCGGCCGGCGAGGGCCTGATCCTCGCGCCGAACGCGCCGGTCGTCGACGCGGCCCACCGGCACGGCGTCCCCGTCCTCGGCACCGTCTTCCTGCCGCCCACCGTCTACGGCGGACAGCTCCAGTGGACCCGCGACCTCGTGCAGCAGGACGCCGCCGGGCACCATCCGCTCGCCGCTCAGCTCGTCGCCGTGGCGGCCGCCCACGGCTTCGACGGCTGGTTCCTGAACGCCGAGACCGACGGCGGGAACACCGCACTCGGCCGGGCGATGCTCGGCTTCGTCGAGGAGCTGAGGGAGCGCGCGGCGGCCGAGGGCCAGCGGGTGACCTGGTACGACGCGATGACCGTGAACGGCACGGTGTCCTGGCAGGGCGCCCTGGACAGCCAGAACCAGGCGTTCTTCCAGGCCGCCGACGACCTGTTCGTCGACTTCCGGTGGAGCGGCGCGACGCTCGCGTCCTCCGGTGCCGAGGCGGAGCAACTGGGGCGCAGCCGCTACGCGTTGTGGGCCGGAGTCGACGTCGAGTCGAACGGGCCCGACACCTGGGTGGACTGGGACGCGATCGTCCCGGCCGGCAGGCCGCACGTCACCTCGATCGGCCTCTACCGGCCCGAGTGGACGCGCAACCATCTGCCCGCCGGCCAACGCGCCCCGGAGATCTTCCACGCCGCCGACGACCGGTTCTGGACCGGACGGTCGCTGGATCCGTCGGCGCCGGACCCGGACGATCCGTGGCGGGCGCCCGCGGTGTCGGTGGCGGACCGGTCGACCGTGACCTCGGCGCCGTTCGCGAGCGTGTTCAACACGGGGCACGGGCTGCGCTGGTACGAGGAGGGGGCCGTCGTCTCGGACACGCCGTGGAACCACCTCGGGCTCCAGGACCGGCTGCCGTCGCGGCGCTGGGTGGTGCGCACGCAGGGGGCGCGGCCGGAGGTGTCCTTCGACTTCGCCGACGCGTGGCGGGGCGGGAGCAGTGTGCTGATCGCCGGTGAACCGGATCAACCGGTGGTGGTGGATCTGTACGCGACGCGGCTGCCGATCGGCGCCGGCTCGGTTGTCGATCTGACCTACCGGGCAGATGCCGGGAGTGTGACCCTGGAGCTGGCCGTCGCGACCGCCGAGCCGGGTGGCCCGGGGGCGCCACCGCCGTACCGGTATCTGCCGGTGAACACGATCAACGGGCACCCCCGTGCGGCCGTGAAGTCGGTCAACGGCTGGGACACCGCGACCGTGCCGCTCACCGGGGTGTCCGGGACCGTGCACGCGCTCGGCATCCGCCTCACCGCCACCCGGGCGCCCGTGCGCTGGCGCCTCGGCGGTCTCGCCGTCCGCCCCGCCGGCACTCCGCCGGCCTCTGCGGCACCCTCCGGCGCCCGGATCACCGCGGCGGACGGCGGCGACCTCCGCCTCGCCTGGAACGCCGCCCCCGGCGCCGTACGCCACTACACCCTGCACCGCCTCCTCCCCGACGGCACCCGCCGCTTCCTCGGCGCCACCTGCCAGCGGGCGTACTTCGTCCCCGGCCTGCGGCCCGAGCAGGGCGAACGGTCGGCACGGTTGGAAGTGCGCGCCGTAGGGGAGCTGTACACCTCGTCGGCCCCCGTGACCGTCACCCACACCTGGTGAACACCCGGAACCCAGCAGGGAGCACCCCGCATGCATGACGACCGCACTCTGGTGGAAGCCCGCCTCAGGCGGGTCCTGGACGAACGCATCCGCCCCGCCGTGTACCCCGAGTCCGTGCCGCTCGAGGTGGCGGTGTGGCACGCGCCCGGCGAGCCGGTGCCGGTCGCGGAGGGGCTCGCCGCCGAGCCCGAGCCGATCGACGTGGGCGCGCGCTGGGGTGCTCCGTGGGGCACGAGCTGGTTCCGGGTGACCGGAACCGTGCCCGAGGCGTGGGCCGGGCGGACCGTCGAGGCAGTGCTCGACCTGGGCTTCGACGAGAACATGCCCGGCTTCCAGTGCGAGGGCCTGGTCTACCGGCCCGACGGAACCCCGGTGAAGGGCCTGAACCCGCGCAACCAGTGGGTGCGCATCGGGGCGCCCGTCGCGGGCGGCGAGCAGGTGCGCCTGCACATCGAGGCCGCCTCCAACCCGGTCATCCTCGACTACCACCCCTTCCGGCCCACCCGGCTCGGCGACAAGGACACCGCCGGGCACGAGCCGCAGTACACGCTGACCCGCATGGACCTCGCCGTCTTCGACGACACCGTGTGGCAGCTGGTGCTCGACCTGGAGGTGCTCGGCGAGCTGATGGCCGAGCTGCCGGCGGACTCCGGCCGCCGGTACGACATCCTCCGCGCGGTCGAGTGCGCCCTGGACGCCGTCGACCTGCAGGACGTGAACGGCACGGCGGAGCGGGCCCGGGAGCGGCTCACCGGTGTGCTCGCGGCACCGGCCGTGCCGTCCGCGCACCGGATCAGCGCCGTCGGGCACGCCCACATCGACTCGGCGTGGCTGTGGCCGCTGCGCGAGACGGTGCGCAAGGTGGCCCGTACGACGTCCAACATGACCGCGCTCGTCGAGGACGAGCCGGACTTCGTGTTCGCCATGTCCCAGGCGCAGCAGTGGGCGTGGGTGAAGGAGCACCGGCCCGAGGTGTGGGCGCGGGTGAAGAAGGCGGTCGCCGACGGCCGGTTCGTGCCGGCCGGCGGCATGTGGGTGGAGTCCGACACCAACATGCCCGGCTCGGAGGCGATGGCCCGGCAGTTCGTGCACGGCAAGCGGTTCTTCCTCGACGAGTTCGGCATCGAGAACGAGGAGGCCTGGCTGCCGGACACCTTCGGGTTCGCCGCGGGCCTCCCGCAGATCATCAGGGCCGCCGGGTCCAAGTGGCTGCTGACGCAGAAGATCTCGTGGTCGCAGACGAACAGGTTCCCGCACCACACCTTCCAGTGGGAGGGCATCGACGGCACGCGGATCTTCACCCACTTCCCGCCCGTCGACACCTACAACTGCTCCATGAAGGGCAGCGAAATCGCCCACGCCGCACGGAACTTCAGGGACAAGGGCCGTGCCCGGCACTCCCTCGCCCCCACCGGCTGGGGCGACGGGGGCGGCGGCACGACCCGGGAGATGGTCGCCAAGGCGGCCCGGCTGCGCGACCTGGAGGGCTCCGCCACCGTCGCCTGGGAGACGCCCCGCGCGTTCTTCGAGAAGGCCCAGGCCGAGTACCCCGACCCGCCCGTCTGGGTCGGGGAGCTGTACCTGGAACTGCACCGGGCCACCCTCACCAGCCAGGCGAAGACCAAGCAGGGCAACCGGCGCAGCGAGCACCTGCTGCGCGAGGCGGAGCTGTGGGCCGCCACCGCCGCCGTACGCACCGGATTCCCCTACCCCTACGAGGAGCTGGACCGCATCTGGAAGACGGTCCTGCTGCACCAGTTCCACGACATCCTGCCCGGCTCCTCCATCGCCTGGGTGCACCGGGAGGCCAGGGCGACGTACGAGCGCGTCGCGGCCGAGCTGAACGAGATCGTCGCGGCGGCCCAGCGCGCCCTGGCCGGGGAGGGCACCCGGGAACTGGTGT
>NZ_JBLEBI010000017.1:0-79662 GCF_047340315.1 Streptomyces sp. AF1A | reverse complement strand
ACCCTTCCCAAGGGTGAAGGCCGACGCCGTCCGCGGCAACCGAGGCGCCCGCGCTCGGCCACGGCAGTCAGCACAGCTTGCCGCAGGCGCCGGACGCACCGCGGCCCCCGCGATCCGCCGCTGTGGCGGCCGGATCGCGGGGGCCGGGCGTACGAGGTCCTACTTAGTCAGGTAGGCGTCGACGATGGTCTCGCTGACGGCGTTGCCCTGCCGGTCGGCGGCCTGCGCCCGGAACGAGACGCTGCCGCCCGCCTCAGGGTTGGTGACCCGCACCCGGCCGTGACGGACCGGCGCCGCCTGCCAGTGGTCGCCCTTGTCGTAGGAGACCCACACCTGCAGGGACTTGAGGTTGCTGCCCGCGGCGGCCCCCTTCACGGTGACCGGGACCCACACCTTCGCTCGCGCCTTGCCCGTGCTGTCGAGGGACAGCTCGGGGGTGAAGCGGACGACGGAGACAGGCAGTTGGGTCGTCTGCGCGGCGTACCCGGAGGAGAAGGTCCACTCCACGTTCAGGCTGTCGCTGACGGCGGCCTCGGTGCCGCGCTCGACCGAGACGTCCAGACGGTAGTCGGCCCGCTCGTCGTCGTTCGCGGCGTAGAAGAAGTCCATCGGGTAGGGACTGCGGCGCACCAGTTCGCCGTCGCGGTAGAGACTTGTGGTCGCACTGTCGACCCGCGTCTGGTTGCTGCTGGAGTCGCCGGTTCCGTCCGAGAACAGCGGCAGGCTCCCATCCATGATATTGCCCCTCCGGATCAGCCCGGCGCCTTCCGGCAGATCGGGTCCGAAGACGCCCACGTTCAGCAGGCGGTGGTAGGAGTGACCCGGCTTGAAGGTGGCGGTGGGCATGTCGTAGACGGTGTCGAGGTGACGGTCGGCGCCCTTCTGGTGCAGACTCAGCCACCACGTTCCGTCATCCGACAGCAGGTGCAGGGTGAGGATGGAGGGGAGGGGACGCTCGACGGTCACGCCGCCACCGCCCGGGGCGGCCAGCGAGAGGTAACCGGTCTTGTCCTTCCCGGGCCCTCCCACCTCGGTGCGGACGCCGGCGAAGTCGTGGGACCGGGGATGCGCGGTGAAGCCGGTGACGAGTCGGTCGCCCTTCGGCTGGTACGCCGCGTCGTACTCGTCGTGCCCCTTTGCGCCGGTGGAGAAGGTGGCCTCGATGCGCTGGTTCAGGGTGTCTCCGGCGGCCACGCCGGGGCCGACGTGCGCGGTGCGGAGCTCCTCGGTGGGGGCGAAGAAGGCAAGGAAGGCCGGACCCGGCTCACCCGCCTGATCGACACCTGCGCGGACGTAGCCGGACGTCTGCTGGGCGGCACGGTCCGGCACGGTGACCTCGACCGGCTCGGTGGTGCGCGCGTCCAGGGTCACCGTGGTGTCCTTGGTGACAGTGAGGTCGGGCTGGTTGAACCAGTCCTCACCCTGGCCGTACGAGCCGGTCGGATCCACCTGCAGCGAGGCGTTGAGGAAGTAGCGGCCCTTGGGGACACGCACGGCATACGTGTCTCCGGACAGGTACGCGGCGAGTCCCTTGAGAGGACCGGAGAGACCGGCCAGCGTGGCGTTCCACGAGGCGGCGGAGGCCGGCGTGCCCTTACGGTTCAGGGGCTTCACGGTGACGGTGTACATCTCCGACTCGCGTTCCACGGCCAGCGCGGTGCCGACGGTCTGACCGTCGCCGGACGCGGTGATCCGTCCGGTGAAGCGGCCCGCGGTGTCGCCCCCGAGGCGGGTGTCGGCGACGACCTTCACCGTCGCCTCGCCGTGCGCCGGGACGGTGACCTGGTCGTCGGCGGTGAACATCCCGCTGGGCGCGGGGCTTCCGTCGGGCGCGGTGCCGTCCACGGTCAGCTTCAGGGTGACCGCCGTGGCGCCCACATTGCGGTAGGTGAGGTTCTCGGTGAGCGGCTCGTCGTCGGTGTGCGGCCACTGGGCGAGGCCGAAGGACAGCGACGTCTCCCGGGTGAAGACGGTCTGCTTGATGGCCTTGCGCAGGTCCACTCGGCCCGATCCCTGCTGGTACGCCGTGTACGCACCGGGCGTGGTCGACGCGACGAGCGCCTGCTTGATGTCGTCGCCGGTCCAGTCGGGATGCTGCTGGGCGAGGATGGCGGCAGCGCCCGAGACGTGCGGGGTCGCCATCGACGTGCCGCTGAGGGAGAGGTAGCCGTCCGCGACGGAAGGGGCGACGCTCGCCATGTAGCTGTCGTGCGCGGCCGCGGCCCCGATGTCCACGCCGGGGGCCGTGAGGTCGGGCTTGATCGCGTCGTCACCGGCGCGCGGCCCCGTGCTGGAGAACGGGGCCAGAACGTCCTGCTTGTCGACCGCTCCGACGGTGAGTGCCGCGTCGGCGCTGCCGGGCGTGCTGATCGTTCCGGCTCCCTGCTCGCCGTCGTTGCCGGCCGCTACGACGAAGAGCGTTCCGGTCTCGGCCGACAGTCTGTCGACCGCCTCCTCCATCGGATCGAGCTCGGGGGAGTCGTAGGCGCCCAGGCTGAGGTTGACGACGTTCGCCTTCTCGGACGCGGCCCACTCCATGCCCGCGATGATCCCGGACATGTCACCCTGGCCGGTGTCGTTGAGCACCTTGCCGTCCAGGAGGCGGGCGCCCGGCGCCACGCCCTTGTACTTGCCGTCGGACTTGGCCCCGGTGCCCGCCGCGATGGACGCGACATGAGTGCCGTGTCCGAACAGGTCGTCCACGGTGGACGAGTTGGAGAAGTTGTGCTCGGCGACGACCTTCCCGGCCAGGTCGGGGTGCGTGGTGTCGATGCCGCTGTCCAGGACGGCGATGCGGCTGCCGGTGCCGTCGTAGCCGGCCGCCCATGCCTCGGGGCCGCCGATCTGCGGCACGCTCTTGTCGAGCGACGCCTGGACGATGCCGTCGAGCCACACCGATGCGATACCGGGGGCGGCGGTGCGGCCCGTGGCGCGGGCGGAGGCGTTGGTGAGGGCGGTCCACAGCTTTGAACCGCCGTTCGCGGGCGCGCTGATGGCATCGGCGTCGATGCTGGTCAGCGAGTGCCGCACGACCGCCCCGGCGGTGGTGCGCAGCGCCGTCCTGGCCGCCGGCCGGCCCCCGTGGTACATGACGATGAGCCGCAGGTCCTTGCGCCCGGCGTAGGCGGACGTGCTCTGCGTGGTCATGTCGAACAGCCGGCGGTCCAGACGACCGCTCTCGACCAGGCCGCGTGCATCGGCGGGAATGGCGTAGGTGTGCCCGCCGACGGTCTCCACCTGAAGGGGTATGTTCTCCCGTCCCTTGGCGCGACGCACCGAGAGGACGTCACCCTTGCCACTGACCAGGACGCGGTCGCCGGTGATCAACGGGATCCACCGCTGCGTGCGGGCGGCCGGCCGGGAGTCGCCGGTGTCCACGGCGGAGACGAGGGGAGATCTGACGTGTGACGCCGGGGCCGGCGCCGAACCGCCGGAGTCTGTGAGCGCCATGGACACCGACGGAGTGGCGGCCACCAGCAGCATGCCGAGCCCCACGACCGCGCCGGACGCGGGTCTCTTCAATATGGACTTCACGGTTTCCTCTCGCTAGGCCACCCCCGGGTCAACTCACACGTGTCATGGGTCTCATGGGCGGAGCGGGGGTGGCGACAGCAGGCGCGCAATGTCTAGCAGGTATTCATTGCTTGATCAAGAACTATGTTTCCTGCTGGCCCCGTTGGCATGGTGCCGGGACACGCCACACTCGGGCGCCGCCTATTGCCGCCGTAGCGGCGGCCGTTGGAGGATGGGCCTGCGGCCCCCCGTCCGGCGGATTGCGCCCGACTGCGCGAGGCGCGACGGTACTCCGTGTCCCGGCCCGCTCCGCTCGCCCACGACCTCGGCGGACGTCGCGTCCTCATCGGTGTCGGCCTCACCGCCACACCTGGCATCGGCCCGAGAAGCGCGTCGGCACGTCCACCTGGCTGAGGCCGCTGGTGGCGTGGCGGGAATCAAACGCGGCCTTCGGACGCTGCAGGACGGGTGAAGAAAATCGGATTCCTCTCCTTCGGGCACTGGTCACCCGGCGAACATTCCCGGACCAGGTCGGCCGCGGATGTGCTGCACCAGTCCATCGACCTCGCGGTCGCCGCGGAGGAGCTCGGCGTGGACGGCGCCTACTTCCGGGTGCACCACTTCGCCCGGCAGCTGGCCAGCCCGTTCCCGCTTCTCGCGGCGATCGGTGCGCGGACCTCGAAGATCGAGATCGGCACCGGCGTGATCGACATGCGCTACGAGAACCCGCTGTACATGGCCGAGGACGCGGCCGCCGCGGACCTCATCTCGGCCGGTCGGCTGCAGCTGGGCATCAGCCGCGGCTCCCCGGAACAGGTGATCGACGGCTGGCGCCTCTTCGGCTACCACCCCGCGCCCGGCGAGACGGATGCCGACATGGCCCGCCGCCACACCGAGGCATTCCTCAAGGTTCTCGACGGCGAGGGTTTCGCCCGGCCCAACCCGCGGCCGATGTTCCCCAACCCGCCCGGACTCCTGCGGATCGAACCCCACTCCGAGGGGCTGCGCGACCGGATCTGGTGGGGCTCCGGGTCGAACGCGACCGCCGTATGGGCCGCCGAGCTGGGCATGAACCTGCAGAGTTCGACGCTGAAGGACGACGAGACGGGCGAGCCGCTCCACGTCCAGCAGCGCAAACAGATCGAGGCGTATCGCGAGGCGTACAAGAAGGCGGGCCACACCAGGGAGCCGCGGGTGTCGGTCAGCCGCAGCATCTTCGCCCTCATCGACGACCTCGACCGGGCCTACTTCGGCCGCGACCGCAACTCCCGGGACCACGTCGGAATGCTCGACGACAGGACCCGGGCCGTCTTCGGGCGCTCCTACGCCGCGGAGCCGGAGGAACTGGTGAAGCTGCTGCGGGGTGACGAGGCGATCCAGGCCGCGGACACCCTGTTGCTCACCGTCCCGAACCAGCTCGGGGTCGAGTACAACGCCCATGTGCTGGAGAGCATCCTCACCCACGTGGCACCGGAACTCGGCTGGCGTTGAGCCGAGAACTGTGTACGACCTCCTGCGTCTCCCGCAGCATGCGGGCAGCCCTCGACGCTGAGCGCGGGGGCTGCCGGCCACTCGAGCCGGGGCCGCCCTGCAGGCGGGCATCGTCCGGATCTTCGCCAAGGCTCCGTCATCCTGACGAGCGGACGCAGCGGCCTTCGGAGCCGACCGAGCCCACGAGATACGTGCGGCATCGGCTCGGCCCTGGTCCGGCACGGACTCGGGATCCTCGCCGAGCGAGCGGTTCCCCTCGTCTTCGTGGAGGGCGATCCGCGCTACTACTCGCGTTTCGGCTTCGCACCCGGTGGTGGCTTGGGCTTTCGAAAGCCCTCCCTGCGTACCCCGGATGACGCCTTCCAGGTCCTCCGACTCCCGGAGTACGAGCCTTGGATGACGGGGACGCTGGTCTACGCAGAGCCGTTCTGGCGCCATGACGCAGTCGGTCTCCGCGAGGGTCATACACAGTGACGCCGGCGCCGGTACCCCTGTTGTGGCGTGACGTGCCGTAACGGTGACGCCTTGGTCCGGTCGCCCAAAGGACGCGCCGGAGGCGACGGCGACACGTCGTTCCTCCTCGCGTTCGGCCGAGCGGGTCTCGCTCTTCGGGGGAGTCAGGGCAAGTTCCGGTCGGCGGGGTCGTTCGTGAGCAGGATGGTCCGCAGTTCGTTCTCGGTGATCTGGTCGGCGGGGCGGTGGAGCGTCCAGCGGTGGGCTTCACCGTCCATGGGACGCACCTCGACGACGGTTTCCGGCGGTGGGCAGCCGGCTTCGCCACAGGCGAGTTGGCGGATGATGACGGCGGTGTCTTCGTCCAGGTCGAGCAGGGTGCGTACGGCGCTCTTCAGCTCGCAAAGGTGCGGGCTCGGCCAGGCGATTCCGGGGCGCGGCTCCAGGTACATGAGAGATACTCCTTGGCTTGTGAACGAGGGGCGCTCGATGTGCAGACGTCGCCGGTGAGGCCGACGGCTTGTGCGACGTGGCGAAGCCGATGGCGCAGGCGTTGCGACGGCCCGCCTCTCGATGACGTCGGTGTCCGCGTGCGGGTCCGGTACTCCGCCGTGGCGGCTTGCGCGTACGTGGGCTCTCGTCCGGTTTCACGGACGCCAGGGGCCCTGCGGTTCGGCAGATGCGCGGTTTCTGCGAGACCTCGGCACAGCCATGGCAGCCGGCTTTCCGGGCGTCGCGTATGCGTGTCCTCCGCGGTTCGGGGACATCGAGAACCTGGAGATCCTCGCGGGCAACGTCGCCGGAGTCCGGACACCAGGGGAAGGAGGGCCGAGCGGTTGACGAGAAGGGCCCCGCCTCGAATGGGTGACCCAGAGTGAATGATTGTGCACGGTGTGTCCGTCGAGGAGGTCGTGCTCGTGACGGCAGCCGTGCGGCCAGGCGAGTGAGCCCAAGCCGGGACGCTGGCGCTGACGTGACCCGCACGAAGTTCAGCAAAAGGGGCTGAAAGCCTCGAACCGTTCGCCATGTGTCACCCGTGGAAGCAAGTGAGCGCGCCCATGCAGGATCCGGCCCACCGACGTCCCGAGAGTCGCTGGTGGTCCTTCAGCCCCCGCACATCCACACAAGAGCCGGAAGCCCATGTTCGTCACCGATTCCCCCCGCCCGAGCTCACTGCTCTCCCAGCGCCCCCGTCACGAAGCAGTGCTCACCCTGCCCGCGCAGGAGGCGCACGTCTCCGCCGCTCGTCACTTCGCGGCCGATCTGCTCAAAACCTGGCGCGTTCCCGATGGCGAGCGGGACTCCGCCGTTCTCATCGTCGACGAACTCACCGCCAACGCCGCCCGGTACGGCCGCGCGCACATGACCCTGCGGCTCGTCCTCGACGACGGCACTCTGCACATCGCGGTCACTGACTCCGGAATGGCGGTGGAGCGCCGTAGCCCCGGCATCGCCCCGGACGAGCACGGTCGCGGCACGGGCATCGTCCAACACCTCAGCCATTCCACCGACGTCCGCCGGACCCGCGGCGGTCGCGAAGTCCGCGCCCGCCTGAGGTGCTCGCCGTGACCGGGCCAGGCGTCCCGTACGAACTGCGGCCCGTGGCCGGCACCGCAGCGCCGCGACGGATCACTGGAGCCGGTCGTGACGCCGGGTCACCCGAACACTCCGCGGAGCGGGCGTTCGCGACCCACAAGCCGTGCCCCATCGACGGCTGCCTGGGCCCAGCCCGGGTGCCCGTCCGGTCCGCGGCCCCTCGACCGGCCCTTCAGAACGGCCACGCCGGCGAGGACATGACGCGGTGTCAGCGCTGCGGCGCAGACGCCTGGGTACGGGCGGAGGTGTGAGCGTGGACCCCACGGCGAACGGCACTGAGGGCATCGTCGCACCGCCCCCGCACGAGGCGTACGCGAATGCGCCCGACCTACGCCGCGAGATGCACCAAGTGCTCGCTCTCGGGGCCGAACGCGACGGCCGCGCGGCCAGGCCCGCCCATGCATCCCCGGCCGACGCGACGGCTGCCGAACGTGCCTGGCTGCTGCGGCGCGCCGCCCTCATGGACCGCATGGCCCTCGACGCCCGCGCCTCGGTCGCGGTCGCCGCCGAAACCGCAGGACAACTCGTCCTGCACGACCGTCGCCATCCCGGCCTGGCGGCCGGCCCGTACCATCCCGACACCATCAGAATCGCCCCCAGCCGACGCCTCTACGTCCGCCAGGAGTACGCCGCATGGACGGCGGCCGGGCGCCCCGGAACCTGAACTGCGGGCCGCGCAGGCGCGGTGGCCGAGCCTGTCCACCGCCTGAAGGGAATCGAGCCGTGGCCAACCAGGTGCGTACGGCGAACTCGCGGACCGCTACGAGACTCCTGTCCTCGTCGGCGCCATCAACGCGTGGTCGTGCCCGGGCAGCGGCGCGCTCCGGCACCGTCGAAGGTTGGACAGGGCCGTTCGTTCGCATGACACAGTCGATGCGGCGGCGGGGTCCCTGGCCCACGGAAGACCGTGGGCCAGGGACCGTGAGGTGCCGGTTCTTCGTGGGGGCGGTCAGCTGTTGGCGTTGAGGACGGGGTAGTAGCCGGACGCGTGGCCGGTGGCGGTGGGGTGGTAGGACTCCCAGCTCGGGGAGATGACCAGCGAGTGCAGCCAGTCGTCGCCGGAGCACAGTTCGTGCCCGTTGAAGGTGGAGCGGACGTCCCCGAAGACGAAGCCGTGCGCCGCGGCCCGACCCGCGATGACGCTGTCGAGGATGTTCGCGGCCTCGTCGATCTTGCGGTGCTTGGTGTCGCTGAGTCCGACGCAGAAGACGCCGAGGGTGTACATCCGCGGATAGCCGAGCACGACGACCTTGGCGTTGGGCGCCTTGGCGCGAATCGCGTTGTAGGTGGCGTCCAGGCGGGCGGGCAGCGTGTTCTGGGCGTAGCTCTCGGCCTGGTTGACCCGGTTGACGCAGTCGGTGTCCGAACCGGTCACGCAGGTGGTCATGACGTCGGAGAAGCCGGCGTCGTTGCCGCCGATGGTGAGGGAGACCAGCGTGGTGGCGGAGTTCAGCGGCCCGAGCTGGGAGTTGGTCACGTCCGTGGTCACCGCGCCCGAGCAGGAGGTGTCGGCGAACGAGGACGGGGCGTGGGCGTTCTTCCACAGGTAGGGGTAGGCGCTGAAGCTGCGGTGGCAGGAACCGCTCGCACTGTCGTAGTTTCCGGCTCCGTTGCCGGCGGAGTAGGAGTCGCCGAGGGCGACGTAGGAGGCGCCGGCGGCCTGTGCCGGAGTGGACAGTGTCAGGCTGAGCACGGTTGCGAAGCACAGAGCGGCGAGGGCTGACAGAGATCTGACGGGTCTCATGAAACCTCCCGAGGGCGAAGCCGGTTGGCGATGGGCGGAAGACGGTGAGCGCAGCAAGGCGTGTTCATGACAAGCACTCTTCGCGCGTAGATCCGTGTGCGCGGTCGTGCGGGAGCGCAGGCGGATACGACGGGAACGACCGTCGCCTGCTGGTGACGTGCCTCGGCGACGGACTGGCGGGGGAGTGTTGGCGCGCGCTGTGCAGACTCGGTCGGGCGGTGCGCGGCCCTGCGCAGGCGCGGCCGGAGGGACGTGGGGGTCAGGGGGCGTCTGTGGACGTGAGCGCCCTGAGTGGTCAGTTCCTGGTCAGCGACTGAACGGGAGCTGTGCTGCCCTTGGGGTCGCCACTGTCACCGGGCGCGAGTGAATCGCCCCGGTGTCGTGGGGACGGGGACGGTGGGTGCGGGTCGTGGGCGCGGTGGGGGTTGCCGTCGTGAACTATCCGGACTCGGGGTCGGTTGGCCTGGCGTATCTGGTGGTGCTGCGTGTTTTGAACCGCACGTGGTCCTCCTGGGAGGGGGTGCCTTCAGGGAGGGGTACGGCGCAGTCGCCCGCCGAAGGAGCCATGTTCGGCGTGCTCCTGACAAGTTCAATCCTTGAGTATCCGAGGCATAAGTGCGGTAGGCAAGTAGTCGGGCCAAAAATTTGAGGGTCTAGCACCACAATGTGGACTCGCCTGTAAAGCCCCAAGTCCGGCGTGGACGTACCGGTTCGTGCGTCACGTGCCGGCATGCGGCGGTTTGACGGGCCAGTGCTCGGGCGCAACGTCCGCATGCGGGGCGTCAACCGGGCGCCGCGCCTCACCGGCCGGCCCGGCCGGTACGGCACCAGCCTGCGCGGGGCGCGCGGCGCAGCCCGGGCGCTCCGTCACGGGGCGCCCGCCCGCCGCACTCCGAGGTCGTGCGTGAAGAGGGTTGACGAGCGGGCCGGATATCGTCCTCCCATGACACAAGAGTTCGATCTTGCGGCGTCGCTCGCCAGGGGCGTCGAAGACCGCAATGGTGCATGGGCCTTCATCCAGGGCTTCGCCGCCCACTGGGCCGGCGCCGCCCTGGGACGCGATGACGGATGGACGCAAGCCGATCTCGACGCTGCCGAGGAGAGGCTGGGTCTCAAACTGCCGACGGCGTTGCGCGAGGCGTATGTGCTGTCCGGCCGTCGACGGGACCTCACCAGCAACCACGATGTGCTGCTCGGCCCTTCGGAGCTGTATGTCGATGACGCCAAGGAGGCCTTGGTCTTCCGTCACGAGAATCAGGGAGCCGCCTCCTGGGGCGTTCTTCTCAGCAGCCTCCACGATGACGATCCTGCAGTGTTCATCCGGCTCGACCTTGCCGACAAGAGCGCCGAGCGGTGGGAGGAGTGGCTGGAGCGTCTGTCCGTTTGCTTCGTCGAGATCATCCTGTCCGAGTCGCTGCAGGCCGATGAAGAACTGTGCGACTTCCTCGACCCGGATGACGACAGCCTCGAACTGCTGGAGGCGAACTCCGTCCGGCTGCCCTTCCCGGCATACCCCATCGGCGAACAGACACGGTGGTTCCTGGGGCAGGACGTCCTCCTGCGCGATGACGACGGCGCGGCCATCCTGGCCCGTGGCCGAACGGCAGAAGACCTCGACCGCGTTCGCGACCAGATCCCGGGCGACTGGCTCAACGACCACCGCTGACCACGTGCAGGACTCCACCGGCCGGGCCGCCTGTCCAGATCCCGGCCGCCCGATGGCCCGAACGGCATCGAGTGACTACTGCCGCTGATGCCGTAGCTCGGCAGATCGGGACGTTCCTCCATGCCGGACAGCGTCAGGGGCAGCCGGCCCAGCGGATGATGGGTCCAATGCGGCGACGTCGCCCACGTCGCGATCCCTGGCGTCTCGCTGACGTTCACGCCCCTCAGGACCAGCTCGTGGACCAGACAGGCCCGAAGCTCCTCCGAAGCGCGGCCGGTGAACGCCCCTGCCAGATCCGCCGCCTCATGGCTGGACGCCAGCAACGAGGCCGTGTAGCGATCGAGCGTCCTGCCGGCGACCTCAGCCGAGGAGACCATCCGCAGCGCCTGAGCGACATTCTGCGGACCTCTCGTGGTGGCCAACAGCCGAAGCACATGGTCGAAGACACTTCTGCTCTGCCACATCTGCTCCCCGCTGCCGTACGTCCTGACGAGAGCGATGCCGAGGTCCGCGGCGAAGGCGGCATCCCCCTGCGCGACCCGGTCATCGGCCACCGCCCACACACCGGTGACCTCCGTCAGGTCCGGCAGGCCCGCCACGATCTTCTGTATCTGATCAGCCACGGACCTGAGCCTACGCATCCGGCATGGAACCGGAGGTCCTGGACATGCGCATCATCCGGCCGTCCACGACCGCCGTCGTGGTGACCCTCTGCGGTTCCGGCGCTGAAGGTGATCCGAGACCCGTCGCGGCGGAGCTCAGCGGGCTTCCAGCTCGGACATGAGACGTGTCGTGAGCGGGACGGGGATGCCGTGTCGCTCTGCCGCGCGGACCAAGGCCCCGCCGATCGCGTCGAGTTCCAGAGGGCGGCCGGCTTCCGCGTCGCGCAGCATCGACGATTTGCTTTCGTGGGGGAATGCGTCGTAACGCGTCAAAATCTGGCCGGCATCCGACGGCCCGCCGCAGGCGCGGCTGACGGCGGTGGTCTCCTCGACCAGTGCCGCCAGTTCCTCGCGCCGCTTGGACCGGATCTCGCCGATCGGCTGGCGGTAGCGGGTGGTCAGGAGCGCGAAAGGAGCCAGGAAAGCCAGCTTGGCCCAGAGTACGGCGTTCTCGTCGGCGACGATGCGGGTCTCCGCGCCGGCGCCGGACAGCAAGGCGGCGAGCGAGGTGGAGTTCTCGTGCTGGAGGGCCAGGTCGATCTCGAGGAAGGGGCTGCCGTGTTCGATGACGCCTGGGGCCGTACGGGTCGACTCGACGCGTACGACGGCTGGTACGACCCGTGTGGCACCGTAGCGTGCCCGCAGGGTGTCCACGTGCTCGATGCCGTTGAGCAGGGGCAGGACGAGGCCGTCGGCGAGGAGATGAGGGGGGACGCGGTCGAGTGCCGCGTCGAGCGCGGTGTGCTTCACCGTGACCAGGCACAGGTCGACGGGCTCGCGCAGGGCGGTGTCTGCCTCGACGGCGGCGGTGAAGTCGCCGAATTGTGCGCTGTGCACGCGGATGCCGTCGCGGCGCAGGATGTGTGCGGTCTCCTCGCCGGCGATGCAGATCACGCGGTGTCCGGCGCGCGAGAGCAGTGCGGCGAGCAGGCCGCCGACGCCTCCGGGGCCGAGCACGGCCACGTTTGAGCGAGGAGGCACAAGGCCGGAGTCGGTGCTGCGGGACGCGGTGTCGGACATGGGGTCCTCCCAGTTCATGAGGGTCGGCACCTGTCCCGATGCCTCAACCGCGTCCGGACGCGGCAGAGACGGGACAGGTTGCCGCCCTGGGCCCGAGGTGATCATGGGCGAGGCACAAGGGGCAAGTCAATCCTTGAACATCCTTGCAAACCCCGAAGGACAGCCTTTGGCAGGGGACGGGTCCGGCCCTTTCCCCACCACCATGGACGCGCTGCCGAGGGGTGGTGACGCACTGCGTGAGGCGTTGTCACAGCGGGGTGGTACCTGTACGCCATGCATATCGATCAAGCAGACCCTGCCGAGTTGGCGGCGCTGCGTGCGGCGTTCGACGTCGACGACCGGGGCGAGTCGGCTCTCGGCTGGGAGGCAGTGCACGCCTTCGAGGCAGAACACGGGATCGTGCTGCCCGAGCCGTATCGGACCTTCGTCGCCGAGATGACGGACGGTTCGAGTTCCGGGCCGCCCGAGTACGGGCTGCTACTGTGGCACCGGCGTCGGGCGGCTCTGTGACGGTCCTGCCGGCCGGGACCGCGGATGTGCCGCCGGCGACCCGTGTCGCAGAACCGGACCATGAAGCTGGGGCCGGCGAACCGGAGACCGACGGCGTCGGCGGCGCGCAGAGCCCCCCGCCGGCAACAGCTCGGTGATCGCTGACGGCGGTTGCCGCGGCACCGGCCTGCTGATCCCCGATCGCAGCCGGAGACAACCGCCGCAGCCGCAACGGTCACGCCGCGTCATGCCACGGCTTGTTCGCTGCCCAGTGCCGGACCCACCCCGCAAAGCCGGGCTCGGCGGTGGTGAACCCGAACTGTGCGCCGAAGGGGACAGCACCGACGTCCATGGGCTCACCCACTCCCGGCGTGCCTTCATTACTAACAGTTCATGTTATGTAACTGTGTGCGCATGCTACGACTGAACCTCGTCAACGGAACCGCGAGTCGTCGTACCCCTGTGCCCGGGCTGCGCGCAGCGCTGCTCCCCCTGGCAGCCGTCGCGGCTGTCGTCAACGGGCCGGCGGCGACCGCCCTGCCCGCCGGCGGCCCCCGTGCGGACTGGGACGCCATCGCCGTGTGCGAGTCCGGTGGCAACTGGAAGGCGAACACTGGCAATGGATACTTCGGCGGACTGCAGTTCAGGCAATCCAGCTGGGTGGCAGCCGGTGGCCTGAAGTATGCGAGGAGGGCCGACCTGGCCACGCGCAGGGAACAGATCGCCGTGGCCAGACGCCTGGCAGCCATTCAGGGAATGTCCGCCTGGGGCTGCGCGTGAGCGGCGGCGATGCGTGCCGCGTCCACGGAGCGGGGAAGGCCGCGTAGGGGGCGAGGAGCAGCGCCGACCACACCGTGCTTGCCACTGGTGAGCCTCGTTCATCTGGGCATTCCTTGATCCCTCTTCCCCCCTTCCCGGGGACCGGTGTCCCCGCGCGGCGCGGATTCCGCTCTCGCCTGGTCACTCTGCGTCGACGTGGGGCTGGATCTCCACGGTGAGGGCGGCGTCCTCCGGTCCGGTGCCTTCTTCGTCGGCCCACACGATCACGCGCGTGTGCTGCTCGCAGATGCCGTTGACCTTCCACTCGGTCGCCAGATCGGTCACGACGAGCGCGGCGACGTACTCGGCGCCCTGCCTGGGGGAATCGGTGGTGATCTTTCCCCGCCAGCGGTGGGAGGGGCCGAGGAGGGGGCGCCAGCCGGCGGAGCCGTGCGGCTCCTCCACCCGGTACGCCCACGTCCTCTCGGTACCCATGACACCGATCCTGTCACCGTAGGGAGCCTCCCGCGCCAGAGATCATGCCGCGTCGAAGTCCGACCGGGGCCGCACCTCCACGACGAAGTCCGCGTCCTTCATCTCGCCCGCCTCGTCGTGCCAGAGGAAGACCCGCACGTGCATCGCATGACGCAGGCCGGTCCTCTCCCACTCGGTCATGAGGTCGGCGACGATGCGGCCGATGACGCGCTTGGCGCCCTCGTCGGTGTCCGCAGCGGTGATCGCACCGCGCCACTGTTCGGGGTCGCTGCCGTAGGGGCGCCAGCCCTCGGATCCGTGCGGCTCGAACACCCGGTACGCCCAGTCCGTATTGGTGTCCATAACACCGATCGTGTCACCGTAAGGAGCCGCATGCGCCGCATCGGATCGACGCCCGCCGAGCGCGGGTCGGTCGGGGCGAACAACTGTCCCGACGTCCTGGAGCTGGAGGACGGTGACTTCCTCGTCATCGGCAGGCTCCACCTCCTGACCGCGCCCGAGGCGGAGCGGATGAAGGAGGTGGGTGCCTCGATCGGCGAGGACGAGTCCGTGGTCCTGGTGCCGCGCGACTGCATCCTGGCCGCCGCACAGCAACTGGCGTCGGAGGGGGCCGCTGAGGCACGGAGGGCCGGCTGACCCGGGCGTCCAAATCCCTGGTCTTCCACGCCGGCTTGGGTGCCGAGGCAGGCGCCCGCCCGGGACGGTGGCCGGACGTCATGGGCTCTGCGGGGTCCTGTGGCGGCGTGCCAGTGCGTTCGCATGATGGTGTGCGGCGCGGCGGCCCCTCGACAGGCTCTGGGTGAAGCGGGGCCAGGCGAGGAGGACAACGGGGTAGATGGCATAGCCGATGCGGGTGGCCGGGGAGAGCACTATGGCGAGGGCCAATCCCAGGGCCAGGCGGTCGGCGGCGGCGACGGTGGTGCGGGGCGGGCGGATCAGCAGAGAGACCCCTGTGCCCGCGGCGCTGAGGGCGATGAGCGCCACTGTGACGGCCTTTCCGTCGGGAATCAGTGAAACGATCAGGTGCCCGAGCAAGGGGCTCTGAGCGGAAGACGCCGTGGAACCGAGGCCCAGCGGATAGAGCACGGCGTTCTGGTAGAACGCGCCGCTGTCCACCAGGGCCACGGGCACGATGGCAAGCACGGCGATCCCTGTGGCTGTTGCCGCGCACTTGACCGCGGCACGCCTCCCGCCGCATACGGCGAGCATGGCGACGATCACCGGGACGGCCGGCCAGGCGGTCCATTTCAGGGCGGCGGCCGCCCCCACCACCAGGCCCGTGCGTCCGGCGTGCCCCTGGTGCGCGAAGGCCAATGCCAGGCAGATCAGACCGATGACCGGGGGATCCACCCCGCCGATGGTCAGTGGCAGCGCAACGACGGGGCAGGCGATCAGCCACAGGACGCCCGTCCGCCCGGTGGTGCCGTGCGTGGTGCCGTCCGTACCGATGCCGGTGTCCCTGGTCAGCACCCGGACGGCGCCGGCCGCGGCCGCGAGGAAGACGGCGAAGAACCACACACGTGCGCTGGAGAACGGGGTGTCGCCGAAAAGCATGTGCGGTATCCCGAAGAGCGCCATGCCGGGAAGGTAGGGGTTGAAGTCGCGTACCGCGTGCGGCGCGTCGTTGTACGGCGTTCCGGAGGACAACAACAGCCTGGCGGACCGTTCCACGACGCCGACCTCCATCTGTGCCTTGCCGATCACCGTCAGATAGAGCAGGGGCAGGGCGACCACGCCGATGACCGCGATCGCGGCGGGACGACGGGCCCACGGCATGGACGATCTTGCGGCGACCAGGGCGGCGCAAGCGTATCCAGCCGCGGCGATCAACCCCCACGCCTGCTGCGTGGTGCCGGCGGGCGACAGCAGTCCCACTACGAGCGCTGACACCGCGCACACCACCAGCACCGGCCGGTCCCACCGCCGTCTGGGGCCGGACGGGCTGCCTGCGGGGCAAGCCTCCGACATCGGTTCTCGGACAGCTTGAGACATCAGGTATCAACCTCTTGAGAAGACATGGGGATGGTTGAGCGGGCCGCGAACCGTGAGGTCCCGGTCCGCCGGGCGCGCGGCGGATCGACCGGGTGACGGGCCGGGGTACTTCGTGGGAACCGCCCGCACCGTGGCCCAGGTGCGCGGGCAGGGGTCCGGCGCCGCGCAGTCCTGAGAGGCGGGGGATCGGTGGCAGGGTCACCGGCGGGGGTGCGCGGTCCGCCGCGGCAGAGGCCACCAGCCGCACTTACGGCTTGCGCGCGGGCACGTTGTGTTCGTCGTGGCGTGCACCTGCACCCCTCACCCACCGCATCGGCGGGGCCACTGTCACGGACGGGGCCATGTCGGCCATGGCCTTTCGCCGGTGCGGTCACTGAGGGAAGCCAAGACGGGAACGACACCCGTCCTCGCGACGGATCACACGGTGCCCGAGCGCACGGAACACACGGTGCCCGAGCGCACGGAGCACACGGTGCCCGAGCGCGCGGAGCACACGGTGCCCGAGCGCGCGGAGCACACGGTGCCCGAGCGCGCGGAGCACACGGTCATGCTCACTCCAAGACGCCTGAGCGGTGACAGAGCCCCGAGAACGGCGGCCTGAACCGGCTCAGCTGGGCGTCCGGGCAGCACGGCCGACCCGGGGAGAGCAACGACATGAAAGTGACTCCTTGCTGCGAGTCGGTGGAAATCACCGCTCACGTCGCACTCTCACCTTGACGGCCGACCTGGTACCAGTGGTGCCCGGGACAGGTGTCCCTCGGTTCCGGCCTCCCCTGTCGCCATCGGCGCGCGGACGCTTCGACTTCGCCGCCGCCCCGGCCTGGACGTGTGCTACCTCGCTTCACCGGTGGCCGGCGTGTCCAGCCGGTCCGGTGTGTCGGCCACGCCCGTGTCTCTCCCGGCGCCGGGGCAGTCCCTCGTCGACCCGCGAGCGGGCAGCGACCCATTCGCTCCGGCTCCGCTCGGCCACGGCCGGCTCGCACCGGCTCCGGTCTGACGGTATGTCAAAAATCATCGATGGTGGCGACTTGGGCGCGCAGGGGCAGTGCCGGCTCGATGCCGGATCCGGATCCCTGGAGGCTGGATCTGTGGATGTCACGTCCACCCCGCAGCCTTCTGGACCGGCTCACGCGCTGGAAGGGTGGCCCGCGCACCGGCAATGGCGGTGACCAACCGTCAAGCCGCTTGTATTCCACCGATGGAGACCACTTCCGCCGACCAGCCGCGACCCGGCTCCGTCGGCGGTACGCCTCCCGTTCACCCCTCCAGGAGGGCCCTTCCGTGCACATTCCACGAAGAGCGGCGATGGCACTCGCCGCTGTCGGCGTGCTGTCGCTGAGCGGACTGCCACCGGCGGTCGCCACCGCGTCCCCCGCGTGGGAGTCCCACGCCGCCGAGGCCGGCAGCACCCACCAGACCCCGCCCGTCGCGGTCACCCTGCTCACCGGCGACCGGGTGCTCGTCGGCAAGGGGCCGGGCGGCCGGCCCGTCGCCATGGTGACGCCGGCGTCCATACCCGGTCGCCACGTCGCCTTCACCACGATGACCGACAGCAAGGGCGATGTCCGGGTGATCCCCAGTGACATGCTGCCACTCGTCGGCACAGTGCTCGACGAGCGGCTCTTCGACGTCAGCGAACTGATCCGGCAGGGGTACGACGACGCGCACGCCGCCGGCCTGCCCCTGATCGTCCAGCACGCCGCGGGCACACACGATGCCGCCCGCCGCCTTGCCGCCACGTCCGTCCGGGCCGGCCGCGACCTGGCGAGCATCCGATCCACCGCGGTGCGCCAGCCGCGCGGCAAGGCCGCGCAGCGGCTCGGCAGCTACCTGGCCGCCGCCGGGCGTGCCGCGCTGAGCCGTCGTACCAGCGCCAAGGGCCTGGGAACCGCGGCCGGACCGCTCTCCGGCGTCACCCACATCTGGCTCGACGGCAAGGTCAAGGCCACCGACCTCGACTGGAACCTAGGCAAGGTCAACGCCCCCGCGGCCTGGGACGCCGGGCACACGGGCAAGGGCGTCACCGTCGCCGTCATCGACACCGGCATCGACAACACCCACCCGGACCTGCGCGACAGGGTCGTCGACTCGGCGAACTTCTCCGGCGCGGCCGACGCACTCGACCATGTCGGGCACGGCACCCATGTGGCCGGAACCATCGCGGGCTCGGGTGCCGCCTCGAACGGCGCGCGCAAGGGCATCGCCTACGACGCGAAGCTGCTCAACGTCAAGGTCCTCAACGACCAGGGCAGCGGGAGCGACTCCGGTGTCATCGCCGGCATGGAATGGGCGGCCCAGCACGGGGCGAAGGTCGCCAACATGAGCCTGGGCGGCGGCGCCACGGACGGCAACGACCCCGAGAGCCAGGCCCTCAACGACCTCACCGCGCGCTACGGCACCCTGTTCGTCGTCGCGGCCGGCAACGAGGGCGGGCCCGTCAGCACCCCGGGCGCGGCGGACGCGGCGCTGACGGTCGGAGCCACCGACAGCGCCGACCAGGTGGCCGACTTCTCCTCCGGCGGCCCCCGGGCCGGTGACTACGCGTTGAAGCCCGACATCTCCGCCCCCGGGGTCGGCATCGTCCAAGACCGCGCCGCCGGGACCAGCCTCGGCACCGTGGTCGACGACAACTACACCACGCTCTCCGGCACCTCGATGGCCACTCCCCACGTGGCCGCGGCGGCCGCCCTGCTCGCCGCGGACCGCCCGGAACTGACGGCCGCCCAGATCAAGGCGCTGCTGCAGGAGGGCAGCGATGTGATCACCAGGGGGGACCAGCCCGAGTCCGTGTTCCGCATGGGCGCCGGTCGACTCGACGCGGCCGAAGCGCTGCGCCAGCAGGTCGTCCCCGACCGTGCCACCTTCGACTTCGGTCTGATCGACTGCACCCAGTCCGCGCCGCTGAGCCGCACCGTCAAGCTCAGCAACACCGGCACCGCCGACGCCACCTACACCTTGGACCTCCGAGGAAACGTCTTCCGCGGCGACGGCCTGCTCACCGGTGGCCCGCTCCCCGACGGCTCGGTGAAGCTCGGCGCCTCCTCCGTCACCGTCCCCGCAGGTGGGACGGCCGAGGTCGACGTCGCCGTCGACCCGCAGGCGATGCCCTCGGGCAGCGGCGCCGGACGCGGCGGCGACCCGGCGGGCCTGTACTCCGGGCAGGTCGACGCCACACCGGTCGCCGGTGGCGAGCCCCTTCACCTCACCTTCGGCTTCCGAGCCGCGCCCAACCAGTGCCGGGTGCCCGTCAGGGCCCTGGACCGGGGCGGCAACCCCACCAGCGGGGTGGGTGCGATGACCCTCCTCGACGACAACGCGGGCGGCCTGTTCGCCTTCGGCGCCGGGGGCGACACGGTATTGCTGCGCCGCGGCAGCCACTTCTCGGTCACCGGTATCACCGAGCACATGCTGCCGAACGGCCATCTGGAGACCGCGACGATGGTCTCGGCCGAGCGGACGGTGGAACCCGACACCAAGATCGTCATCGACGCGCGCCAGGCACACCCGGTATCGGTGAAGGTCCCCGAGGCCACCTCACCGGACCTGGTGGCCCTGAACACCGTGCGCACCACACCGCAGGGCCACTGGGTCCAGATCGCCGAAGTCGCCGGATGGGTGAACGGCGACGCGCGCTACTTCGACATGTACGCCGGCATGGCCGACACCACCGTGGCGACCCTGGGCAAGCTCACCACGACCCAGTACCACCATCTCGTGGACGCCGGGCACGCCGATGACCCCGCGCGCGCCACGACCGCCTACGAACTGGCCTGGAATTCCCCGGCGTTCCCCGACGACCCGGCGCGCGTCCTCTCCCACGCGGACGTACGCCGACTGGCCAAGGTCCGTGCCGACTACCGCCAGGTCGGCTGGGCCGACGACACCAACCACGACTGCGTGGCGCGGATGCCGTCCGACGGCGCCCAACCGCTGTTCTACGCCTGCGACGCGGTCGGGATGCCCGGCAGGCGCACGGAGTACGTCACCCCCGGCATCGGCTGGCAGCGCCAGACCTGGCACATGGGCAGCAACGGCTATCTGGTCACGGCGCTCGCCCAGACTCCCCGCAAGTACGCCGAGGGACAGCAGGTCGAGGAGAGCGTCTGGGGCGGTCCACTGAAGTCCACCGCCACCGGCACCCAGACGTCCGACGTGATCGCCATGAACGCCCAGGACCTGGTCGACACCACGGGGACCACCCAGCTGTGGGGGAGGGCCGACTACCACCGCGGCGCGCTCGTCTCCGTCGCGATGTGGCGCGACGGAAAGCTCATCAACCGCTTCTACAGCGGCATCGGCATGGCCTACAACCAGATCCCGGCCAAGCCGACCACGTGGAAGTTCGAGCGCGGGGTGGAACTGAGCGGCGACATGGCACAGGGCATCGAGTCGACCACCGACTGGGAGGTGCGCACCACCCCGGTCCGCGCGGGGCGCACGGCAACCCTGCCGCTGCTGAACGTCGACTACGGCATCCGCCTCGACGGCTGGAACCACGCCAGGGCCGGCGCGGACCTGCCGCTGACCCTGAAGGTGCACCGTCCCAAGGGGGCCGCGCCCAGCCCCCTGACGTCGACGCGGGCCTGGTACTCCCTCGACGGCGGAACGCACTGGATCGCACTGGACACCCACCGGCGTGGCGCCGCCACCACCACGGTGCTCAAGGGGAAGGTGCTCAAGCCCGGGCAGCTGGTCTCCCTGCGTGTCACCGCCGCCGACAAGGGCGGCAGCACCGTCGACCAGAAGCTCATCGACGCGTTCCACGTGGCCGGCTGACCCGCGGGGCGTGACCTTCACGCCCCGCTGACGGCGACCGCATCGCGACGGGCGGACCGGGCCGACGCCCGGTCCGCCTTCGCACCCGCACGACGGCGGCGCCGTGCTGTGTGCCGGATCGGGCGAACTGGCCGGGCAGCGCCGTGGTGCCCATGCCGCCGGAGCCCTGGACCACTACGCCGGCTTGCTGCTCGCCGCTCGCCGCCCGTTGCTCGCCGCTCGCCGCCCGCTGCTCGCTGCTCGCCGCCCGTTGCTCGCTGCTCGCCGCCCGCCTCCCGTCGGCCGGCGACCGCGCCCCGCCACGCTCTGCGGAGCCGCTCAAGCTCGTCCGCTCGCCCGACGAGCGCGGGCAGGCCCCACATCCATGCTCCCTGCAGGTGCCCGAGGGCCGTCGTGCGTGACGATGGGCCGGTTGCCCAGAACGGCCCGGTGCAGCGCCATGGTGCGCGGGTCGGGGTCCGTGCCGAGTTCCCTGCGGAGCCGTCGGCGCAGCGCGTCGTAGGTCCGCAGCGCGGCACCCGGTGAGCCCAGTGCGGCCTGGGCGCTGATCAGGGCACGGCACGCCGTCTCGTCGTAGGGGTCGGCGTGCAGGGCCGCGGCTGCCTCCTCGGCCGACCGCCGGTGGTCTCCCCGGCGGGCCGCGATCGACCAGGCGGCCTGCCGGGCCCGGCGCAGCAGCCGGTCCACCTCACGTTCGAGGTCCTCGGTCCACGGCGCCGGCGTGAATCCCTCCGCGGCCTCGCCGGACGTCAGCAGTCTCAGCGCACGCCGGGCAGCCGCGTCGCCGAGCGCGGCCTCATCGACCGCCAGGTGCCGCTCGGCGGCGGCCACCAGGTGTGCTGCCTCGTCGAGATCGACACGCCAGCCGGTGGTGTTCAGCCGGTACCCGGCGCCCACCCGTTCCAGACACGCCCCGACCAGCCGGCGCAGCCTGCTGACCAGGGCGGCGACGGTCTGCACCGCGCTGGGCGGGGGTCCTTCGGGCCACAGGACGTCGATGACGGTGTGGAGGCCGACGATCCGGTTGCGGCGGGCGGCCAGAAGTCCCAGCAGTGTCGTGGCCCGGCCCCGGGGGACGTCGGGCAGCGGCTCGGACAGCGGCGGTGCGGCGAGCGTGAGCGGCCCGATCAGGCGCAGCCGGACGTCTCGGTGACACGGGCGGGGGGACGAGGGCGAGGACATGCGGTGGCTCCTTGCGTGGACGGGCTCACGTCCGGCTTCCTACGGTCACGCGGGTCGTGGCCCCCGTACCAGGGACGCCGGGGACAGCTCTCCCTCGCTTCCGGCCGTCCCGAATGAGAGGCCGACCCGAGTTCGCGGTCGGCGCGGCAGGGCGGCTTCGCCGGAGTTGTCGCGCCGCTCCGGGACACGGCCGGCCGCCGGCGCGAGGACAACCGAACCCCCAGGGGCCGACGCCGGCCCACCCGCCGCGACCACCGTGCAAAGCGTGTGCAAGACCGGCGCGGATGCTGGGCGACGGGTCTTCCGACCGGGCCGGCATGAGTGGCCCGGCCCGGTCGGTCGGCCCCCTTCCACGCTGCCGACCCGGAGGACCCAGTGAGCACCAGCGGTGGGCACCGCCGTCCCTGGCCCGAGTGGCTCAGCGAGTTCGCCGCCACGGCGATCCTGCTGTTCGCGATGGTCTCGCTGTTCCGGGTGCTGTACGGCCCGGACAGTCCGGCGGCACACGCCCTCCCCTCGGCCGAGGGGAGGCTCGCGATCGACGCCCTGGTGAGCGGCGTCGTCGTCGGCCTGCTGATCGCCTCTCCCCTCGGACGGCGTTCCGGAGGCCACCTCAATCCCGCCGTGTCGCTGGCCTTCTGGCTGCTGCGTGCCCTCCCCGGACGTGACGCGATGGCCTATGCCGGCGCCCAGCTCGCGGGGTCCGTGGCCGGAGTCGTGGCAGGACGGCTGCTGTGGGGCCGGCACGCCGCGGTCCCGGCCGTCGCCTACGCCACCGTCCGGGCGGGCGACGGTGTGGCTCACAGCGCGGTCTTCGCCGCCGAGGCCGCGGCGACGGCCGTGATGCTTGCCGTGGTGGTCTTCGCCGCGACCCGGCCCCGGCCGGTCCTGCCGGTGCCGGTGGTCGCGGGTGGCGTCGTCGCCGGGCTCATCCTGGTGGCCGGCCAGGGCGGCGGCGGCAGCTTCAACCCCGCCCGGCAGTTCGGCCCGGAACTCTTCTCCGGGGACTTCGGATGGCTGTGGGTCTATCTCACGGCGCCGCTGGTGGGCGCGGGGGTCTTCGCCCTCGTGCGCCGCCGGATGAGGAGGGCACCGGCGCTGTCCTGTCCGCTGTGCGAGCGGCACGCCTGCCATGTCCGGACCCCGCTGACGGCGGTGCGGTAGGGCGGCATCCCGCGCTTCACGCGTGCCCCGGCCCGGTGGCCGGTTCCGTGGAGTTCGCGGCCCGCCGACCGGCCATGACCGCCAAGGCAGAGCGGCTGGGGCCCGACGCGCGCCCAGGGTCTCTTCTCGGCCGCGGGGTTGCGACCGTTCGACGCATCCCCGACCGCGCCCGCCGCCTTCCGGCCGGTGGCAGGGACGTGGTGTTGGTGACCCACGGCAACCTCATCCGCATCATGACCGCCCGTTGGCTCGGCCTGCCCGCCGGCGCCGCCGCCCACCTGGCCCTGCGCGACGCCTCGATCGGGCGTCCGGCGGTGTACGAGGGACCGCCCAGTCTGCTGGGATGGAGCTTCACCCCGGCATTCGACGTCCCTGCCGTTCCCTCACAGCAGCCCGCCGCCCGGTCCTCCCTGTCCGGGCGCGGGCACCCACGACCGCGCCCCCGCCCCCACGAGCCACAGGAGAATGCCGTGAGCAGCTCACAGATCCGTCTCGATCCCCTCGCCGAACGCTTTCTGGCCGACCTGGAGGCCCGGAACGCACCGCCCCTGGAGAGCCGTACCCCGCAGGAAGCCCGGGCCGACGACCTGGCCGGCCAGCTGGCCGCGGACGTGGCGATGGCGCCCGTGGACACCGACGAGCGCACGCTTCCCGTCGGGCCCGGCGGCGAGGTGCTGGTGCGCATCGTCCGGCCGCGCCAGTCCACCGGCCCGCTGCCCGCGGTGATGTACTTCCACGGCGGCGGCTGGGTGCTGGGCGATCGCCACACCTACGACCGCGCGACCCGCGATCTTGCCCACGCGTCCGGCGCGGCCGTGGTCTTCGTGGAGTACACGCGCTCTCCGGAGGCCCGCTATCCGGTGGCCGTCGAGCAGGCCTACGCCGCCACGGCCTGGATCGGCGAGCACGGGGCGAAGGCCGGTCTGGACGGCGCGCGGCTGGCAGTCGCGGGCGACAGCGCCGGCGGCAATCTGGCCGCGGTCACAGCGCTGCTCGCCAAGCGGCGCGGCGGACCCCGGCTGGCCCACCAGGTCCTGCTCTATCCGGCGCTGGACGCCGGATTCGACACACCCTCCTACCAGGAGTTCGCCGAGGGGCCCTTCCTCACCCGCTCGCAGATGGTGTGGTTCTGGGACCACTATGCCCCCGACCCGGCTGTCCGCAGTGAGCCCACCGCCTCCCCCCTGCGCGCCACGAAGGACGAACTCGCCGGACTGCCGCCCGCGTTGGTGGTCACGGCCGAGGCGGACGTGCTGCGCGACGAGGGGGAGGCCTACGCGCGCCTGCTTCTCGACGCGGGCGTGCCGGTCGTGGCGGTGCGCTACCTGGGCGCGATCCACTCGTTCACCGCGCAGAACCCGCTCGCCGCCGGCCCCGTCACCCGGGCGGCGATCGACCAGGTCGGCCGGACGCTCCGGCAGGCCTTCGACGCCGGCCGCTGACCGCCGCAAGACAGCCTGCGCGTGACCGAGCCGCACGATGCGTCCCGGCGTCGATCAGCGTGCCATGGGGGAGGCGTGGGGTCGTTGCCGAACTGTTCCCGGGACAGCCCCGTCTCCTCGGCGTGCGGCACCTTCGGCCTCTGCGGCTTCCTGCCCCGGTGTGCCGACGCACCGGGTCGGCACGGCCGTCGTGGCCAGGGCCTCGGCGATGTCGGGTGCGCCCACGAGCCGGACGGGCACAGCCTCCGTCGCCCTGTCCGGTCGGCTGCGTCTGGTCAGCACGGAGTGCCGAGCGGCAGCTCGGCGCGGACGGCGAAGCCGCCTGCGGGCCGCGGACCGGTGTGCAGCAAGCCGCCCACCGCGGCGACGCGTTCGCGCATCCCGACCAGCCCGTGTCCGCCACCGGCCGGCAGGGCGGGCCTGCCGGCGCCGTCCCGGGGCCCGTCGTCGCACACCGTCACGGTCAGCCGGTCGTCCTGCCAGTCCAGGACGACGGCCGCATGGGTGAGCCCGGCGTGCTTGAGGCTGTTGGTCAGGGCCTCCTGCACGATCCGGTAGGTGACGAGAGCGGTTCCGGCCGGCACCGGCCGGGGGGTACCGGCCGACGAGTACGACACGCGAAGGCCCGCCTCGCACACGGCGTCCAGCAGGCAAGGGATGTCCGCGATCCCGGGCTCCTGCGCCCCCCTGGCCTCGCTCTCCTCCTCCGCGCGGAGGACTTCGAGGAGCCGGCGCAGTTCGACGACGGTGGCCCGGCCGGTCTCCTCGATGGTGGCGTGCAGTTCGCGGATCCTGCCGGGGTCGCGCTCGCGGACCCGGGCCGCGGCGGTGGCCTGGATGACGATCAGGCTGACGTTGTGGGCCACGACGTCGTGCAGTTCGCGGGCGATCCGGGCGCGCTCGGCCAGCAGGACGGCCCGTGTCCGCACCTCCTGCTCCCGAAGTGCCGCCGCCGTCTCGAGCGTCCGGGCGGCCCGGGCCCGGCGTGCCCGTCCCCGGCATCCCAGGGCCCACCCCGCCGCCGTAGGGGCAGCGGTGGCGACCACCGCGAGGCCGAGGGAGGCCGCGGCACCTCCGGCCGGCCGGAACAGCGCGAACAGGGCGCCTGCAGCCGCTACGTAGGACAGCGCGAGCACGGCTTCGGCGGCGGTACGGGAGTCGCGCAGCCGTCCCGGAGAGCCGAACGGAGCCTCGGCCGGCCCGTTGGGAGGGACGGCAACGCTCACCGCGCTGGCCGGACGTGCCGCACGGGTGGCCCGTTCGGGCTCTCGCGTTTCCCCGACGGAGGCCGCCCGCCACCTGGTCTCGTCCGCCATGGGGTTCCTGTCCTTCCCGCGTCGCTCCGGCGCTTCACCGGCCACATGCGGGCTGCGTCTTCGGCCCGCTCGGCACTGCTTCGGCAAATGCCTGCGGGTGGCCGGGAGATTCCAGGCGCAGGCCCCCCTTGCCCGATGGGTGGGGAGCACGGCCGGATCGGTGCGGTCCCGCCCGTCAGCCGCCGGCGCCGCCGTGGCGCTCCACGGTGTGAGCGGTGCGTGTGGTGCGGAACCGCGCCCGGTAGGCGCCGGGGGTGACACCGAGGCGGCGCTGGAAGGCACGGCGCAGTGTCTCCTCCGAGCCGAACCCGGAGCGCCGTGCGACGACGTCCAGCGGGTCGGTGCCGGACTCGAGCAGCGCCTGCGCCGCCTCGATCCTGATCTCCTCCACGAAGTGCGTGGCGGTCGTGCCGAGTTCGGTGCGGAAGAGACGGGTGAGCTGGCGCACGCTCACCCCCGTCCGGCGGGCCATGGCCTCCAGGCTGTGATCGCCGGCCGGGTCGGCGGTGACCGCGTCCAGAGCCGCCCGGAGCACCGGCTGCCGGGGCTGCCGCGCGCCCAGCCGGACGCTGAACTGCGACTGGCCCCCGGGACGCGCCATGAAGACGACCAGGTACTTCGCCGCCGCACGTGCCACCGTGGGCCCGAAGTCCTCTTCGACCAGCGACAGGGTGAGATCGATGCCGGAGGAGACCCCTGCCGAGGTGATGGTCTTGCCGTCCCGGACGAAGATCGCGTCCCGGTCGACGTCGATCGAGGGGAAGTTCTTCGCGAGTTCCGCGGCAAGACACCAGTGGGTGGCTGCCCGGCGCCCGTCGAGCGCGCCCGTGGCGGCGAGCGGGAACGCGCCGGCGCACACCGAGGCGACCCTGTGCGAGGGCCGCAGCAGCCGACTGATCCCCTCGATGAGTTCGCGATCGGTCACCGCCGCCCGCCAGTCGAACCGCCCGGGCACGATCAGGGTGCCGATCGGGCCGGAGACGTCTTCGAGCGCTACGTCGGCGGCGAGCCGGGCCCCGGCCGTGGTCTGGACCTCACGGCCCTGGCATGAGGCGGTGAGCAGCCGGTAGTCGGCACCCTGGTCGTTGGCCGCGGCGTAGACCTCGAGGGGGCCCGTGACGTCCAGCAGCTGGACGCGGTCGAAGAGCACCATCACGACCTGGTGCGGGCCGCCCCGTTGCGTTCCGCCTTCCATGACCACAGCGTCCGTCCGCTGCTTCCCGGGGGCAAGGCGGGCAGGACGGACGTGACGCCCCGCCCGGGTGCCTGCGCCTCAGCCGTTCGCGGCGGCTTCGCCGGATCCGGGCACGAAGGCGGGTCGGCCGATGCGGAATCGGTCACGGTAGGCGCCGGGAGTGGTGCCCAGTTCCCGCACGAAGGCGCGGCGCATCGTCTCGGGAGAACCGAAGCCGCTTCGCCGGGCGACGAGGTCCAGCGGGTCCGTGCCCGATTCCAGCAGCCCCCGCGCGGCTTCCATGCGGATCTGCTCGACGAAGCGGGTCACCGTCGTGTCGGCCTCCTTGCGGATCAGCCGGGTCAGATGCCGCACGCTGATCCCGGCCCGCGCCGCGAGCGCGGACAGGCTGTGGTCCGCGCCGGGCTCGGCGGTGACGGCGTCCAGAACGGTGCGCACGGCGGCACTGCGGCGGTAGCGGGCCTGCATCCGCACACTGAACTGGGACTGGCCGCCCGGCCGGGCCATGAAGACCACCAGGAAGCGCGCCACCGCCCGGGCGGCCTCCGGCCCCAGGTCCTCCTCCACCAGGGACAGGGTCATGTCGATGCCGGAGGTGACCCCCGCGGACGTGATGTACCGGCCGTCCCGTACGAAGATCGGCTCCCGGTCCACCCGCACCGCGGGATAGCGGGTGGCGAGGTCGTCGAGCAGCTGCCAGTGGGTGACGGCCCGGCGCCCGTCGAGCAGCCCCGTCGCCGCGAGCGGAAAGGCACCGGCGCAGACCGCACTGACCCGCCGGGCGGACCGTGCCAGCCGCGCGAGGTGGCCCACCAGGCCGCGGTCCGAGACCGCCGCCCACCAGTCGGGGCGGCCGGGCACGACCAGGGTCCCGACGCGGCCGGTGAACTCCTCCAGAGGCAGGTCCGCCGTCAGGCCCAGGCCCGAGGTCGTCCGGACCTCCTTGCCGCCGGGGGAGACGGTGACGATGCGGTACCGGCCTCCGTACTGGTTGGCGGCCGCCCACGCATCCAGCGGCCCGGTGACGTCCAGGGCCGCGACGCCGTCGAACAGGACCATCACCACGGTATGGGTGCGACGCGGGTCTGCCGGGGCGGCGCGGTCCTTCGACGTGCTCATGTTCTTCATGATCCCTTCGGGGGCCACAGGTCACCACGGGTCACAAGGACGCGTGATCCTCGGATCGGGCCGCGCCGCGCCCGTCGACCCCGCGGGCAGCCACCGCTTCGCAGGACGGAGAGGACCGAGCCCCTCATCCGTGTGGCTGAGGTGGCAAACCGCTCTGAGGACAGAGGCACCGCCCGGCGGGCCGTACCACGATCGAAGACCGGAGCGGGGCGGCCGAGGGGGTCGCCCCGCACGTCGAAAGGGTGCAACATGCTCAGCAGCTCACGGGCCACAGGCCGGGGCCGCCGTACGGTGGTCGCGGCGCTCGGTACGGCTCTCGTCGCCGGCACACTCCTGGCGACCGGCCCCGGGGCGCAGGCCGCCCCATGGCACCACCGGCCCGCACCGGAACACTCCCGCCACCACCAGCCGGTGATGCGGGAACTGACGCCGCAGGTACGCGCCCAGCTCGACACGGCCATCCGGTCCGTCCTCAGGACGACGAAGACCCCCGGCGTCACGGTGGGGCTGTGGGCGAAGGGAAACCACGACTACGTACGGGCCTTCGGAACCGCCGACAAGGCGACGCACGCGCCGATGTCCCCCGGGTACAACATGCGCATCGGCAGCGTCACCAAGACCTTCACCGTCACCGCGCTGCTGCGCCTGGTCGACCACAAGCAGGTGAGACTGGACGACCCGATCTCCCGGTACGTCCCCGGCGTCCCGAACGGCGACCACATCACGTTGCGTCACCTCGCCGAGATGCGCAGCGGCCTGTTCAACTACCTGCTCGATCCCGACTTCGGCAAGGACTATCTGACCGACCCGCGCCGCACGTTCTCCATGAGCGAGATGCTGGCCTACTCCTTCAAGCACCCCGTCGCCTTCCCCGCAGGCAGCAAGTTCGACTACAGCAACACCAACACCGTCCTTCTGGCCATGGTGGTCCAGAAGGTGACAGGCCAGCCGTTCGATCGCTACCTGGCGCGCCATGTCCTCCAACCGGCTCAGCTGCATCACACGTTCATGCCGCACGGCACCGAGTTCCCGGCGCCGCACGCCCGCGGGTACACCGACCAGACGGCGGACGGCTCGATCGGGGACGCGACGGACCGCAACCCGCTCGGCGGACCGTCCGGAGCGATGATCTCCAACCTGCACGACCTGCGGTCCTGGGCGTCGGTCCTGGCCGACGGAGACCTGCTGTCAAGGGCGACGCAGGCCGAGCGGATGAAGCTGAAGCCGACGGGCATGCCGGGGCTGAGCTACGGCCTGGGCGTCTTCGGCAACCACGGGTGGATAGGGCACAACGGCTCGCTGCCCGGCTACCAGACCGTGGTGGTCCGGCTGCCCCGGGCCGGGGCCACCCTCGTGGTGCACACCACCAGCGACATCGCCTTCCGCGGGAAGGCGCCGGCCACGATGTTCGCCAAGGCGGTCACGAGCATCGTCACCCCGAAGAACGTGTACGACATCCCCGTCGCACCGCCCGCGCGTGACTGAGAGCGGCCCGCGTCGATGACGCGGCACGCCACGTGCCCGTGACCCGGGCCGCGGGGGCTCACATCCGCCGGACAGCCGTCCCCACCAGACGGCTGTCCGGCGCAGGTGTGTGCAGGACGGACGGTCACCAGGCCGGAAGCCGCCGCGCGACAGCCGGCCCGTGCGCCCGGGGGCGGGGGTGTCAGATGTCCGCGGCGGGCCGGACCAGGCCGGTGTCGTAGGCCAGGATGACCGCCTGCACTCGGTCTCTGAGGTCGTACTTGTCGAGGATGTGCGCGACGTGCGTCTTCACGGTGGCCTCGCTCACGTGCAGTTCCCGCGCGATCTCGGCATTGGAAAGTCCCCGGCTGAGGGCGCGCAGCACGTCCAGTTCGCGCGCCGTGAGCGCGTTCAGGGTGGGGGGAACAGCGGGCGGTGTCGGGTCGGCGAAGCGTGAGAAGCGGTCCAGGAGCCTGCGGGTGATCCGGGGGGAGACCACGGCATCGCCCTGCGCGACCGTGCGGATCGCCGCCACCAGTGAGTCGGCGGGGCCGTCCTTGACGAGGAAACCGCTCGCGCCCGCACGCAGGGCGTCGTGCACATGCTCGTCGAGGTCGAACGTGGTGAGGACGATGACGCGACTGGCCGCACCGGACCCGACGATGAGCCGCGTGGCTTCGACACCGTCCAGGTGGGGCATGCGGATGTCCATCAGCACGACATCGGGCTGCAACGCCCGTGCGTCCTCCACCCCCGCCCGCCCGTCCCCGGCCTCCCCGACGACGACGATGTCGGGCTCGGCTTCGAGGATGAGCCGGAAACCGGTCCGGATCATGGGCTGGTCGTCGACCAGCAGCACGCGGATGGCCGTCATCGGACTCCTTCGAGGAAACCCCGCTCCTCGGAGCGGGTGGAAAGTGAACCCCTGCGAAGCAGGGCGAGGAACGGCGATGCGCCGTCGAGGCGGATCGCCGTCCCACCCGTCCGCAGTCGTGCGGTACGAGGCCGTGCGCCCGACCGGCGTGAACCAGGCCTGCCGGGCCTACGGCCGGGCAGGCGGGATGCCGGGTCCGTGGAGCTGGTGCGGGACCGAGGGCTGGTACGCCGGCCCTCGCCGTCGGCCGGGGTCGGCGGCTGTCGATGAAGCGGAGGGCTCGGCCCGCAAGGGTTGAATCCCCCTGCTCCGGCCGGGGGAGTAGTCACGAGCCCCGATCTCCTTCGGTCATGTTCCACCGGTCTCGGCGGGAACGGGAACGACGGCGTGGACACAGAACCCGCCACCAGGTCGCTGTCCCGTGTACAGGGAGCCACCGACCGCGGCGATGCGTTCCCGCATCCCCACCAGGCCGTGACCAGCTCCGTTGAGCACCGCTGCGCCTTTCGGCACCAGGCCGCCCGGCTGCCGTCCCTCGTCGCACACCCGCACGGTGAGGCACTGCTCCCGCTCCCACACGAGGCTGAGGCGTGCCCGGGTGCGACCGGCGTGTTTGAGGGCGTTGGTCAGGGCTTCCTGGACAACACGGTAGACGACGAGCTCCGAGCCGGCGGGCAACCGCGCAGGGGCGCCCTCACAGGTGAAGTCGATGTCGAGCCCAGCGGCACGCACCGACTCCACCAGCTGGGGGATCTCCCCCAGCGTGGGCTGCGGCGGCTGTCGGCTCGAGGCACCGTCCTCCTCCTCGTCGTCCGTGCGCAGCACCCGGAGCAGCCGGCGAAGCTCGCCGACGGCCGCGCGCCCGGTCGCCTCGACGAGATGGTGCAGTTCGTGCGCCTTGGCCGCGTCGCGATCCTGCACCCGGTCCGCGGCAATCGTCTGCACCACCATGAGGCTGACATGGTGCGCGACGACGTCGTGCAGCTCACGGGCGATCCGGGCGCGTTCCTGGGCCACGGCCGCCCGCGCGTTCGCGTGCTGTTCCCGTTCCAGGGCGGCGGCCTTCTCCACCGCGTCCCGCGCCAGCGCCTTCCGCGCCCCGGACAGCCGGCCCAGCGCCCAGGCCGCCACCAGCAGGATCATCACGGTCACGGCGTTGGCCAGGCGGAACCCGGGCTCCAGCAGCGCCTCGGCTACGGCGAGGGCCGGGACCACGGCCGTGATGACGACCGTGGCGACGTGCCGTGAGGAGCGGACGGCGGT
Organism: Streptomyces sp. AF1A; assembly: GCF_047340315.1. Lineage (NCBI taxonomy): Bacteria > Bacillati > Actinomycetota > Actinomycetes > Kitasatosporales > Streptomycetaceae > Streptomyces > Streptomyces sp. AF1A. The sequence continues at coordinate 47,978 of NZ_JBLEBI010000017.1, read as the reverse complement.
GACCCAGACAGCGACGGCCACGCCCAGCCAGGGGACACCGATCGAGGTGCCGGCGTGCCCCACCGGCGCAGGGATGTAGTCGCAGGCCTGCAGGACGGCGACGGCGCCGGCGATGGTGAGCAGCGCCGGCAGCGGCCACTTGCGGTGGACGGCCAGCGCGAGCCCCGAGCCCAGTGCCAGCAGCAGCCGCCACGTGTCGGGGTCCCGCAACGCCGGTCCCGCCGGCGGCTGCTGGGGGACGGCCAGCATCCCGGCGGTCACCAGCAGGGCGAGGACCATGTCGACGACGCCGCGCGGCACCCGGCGCCGCGCGATCGAGTCGAGGTAGGTCATGTGTGTCACCGTAGGCGCGCGACGTCTCGGCGCCCTCTGCCGTGAGAGGGATGCCGTCAGCCGCCCCCTCCACCTTGCGGCGGTCATCCGCAGGAGCGAGCGGCCGGCGGGCGTCGGCCCACTGGGCTCACCGGTCATGGGCGTACACCGCGGCGATGCTCGTGCGGCCCGTGGCGTTCCCGGCCCGGCCGGGAAAGCCCTGAGGCGGGCACTCTTGAGGGCGACGCCCCCGCCCCGGTGGGCCGCCCTCCCGGCGCCGCCCGCCACCGCCCCGAGCGGACAGGACCCACCTGCCGTCGCAGTCCGGCTGCCGCCTCCCTGGGGCGGGAGCCGGACTGCGACGGCGGTCGAAGGAACCAGGTCACCTGGGTACGCTCTCGTCGTGACGGTCCGGTGCCGGAAGGCGGCCCGGGCCCGGGACGGTGTGGTCGGGCGCGCCGTGCAGGGAGCGCCCCTCGACGTCGACGTCGGGCACCACCCTGCGCAGCCACCTGGGCAGCCACCAGGCCCTGTCGCCGAGCAGCGCCAGAACCGCGGGCACGATCGTCATGCGGACGACGAAGGCGTCGAGGAGCACGGCGACGGCGAGTCCGAGGCCGATCATCTTGACCGAGTCCTCGTTGGACGCGACGAAACTGCCGAACACCGCCGTCATGATCACAGCGGCCGCCGTCACCACGCGCCCACCCTGGTTGAAGCCGGTCACGATCGCCTCGCGTGCCGTCTGCCCCGCCGCACGGGCCTCGCGCATCCGCGTGACGAGGAAGACCTCGTAGTCCATGGCGAGGCCGAAGACGATGCCCACCATGAAGATCGGCATGGTGCTCATGATCGGCCCCGTGTGCTGCACCCCCAGGGCGTCGGCGAGCCAGCCCCACTGGAAGACGGCGACGAGCGCACCGAGTGCCGCCCCGACGGACAGCAGGAAGCCGGCGGCCGCCTTGAGCGGGACGAGCACGGACCGGAACACCAGCATCAGCAGCAGGAACGCCAGGCCGACCGTGATCCCCAGATAGGGCAGCAGCGCCCCGTCGATCCTCGCGGAGAAGTCGACCTTCATGCCCGTCTGTCCCGTCACCAGGACCGCGACGTCCTTGGATCCGCCGATGTCCTTTCCGGCATCACGGATCCTGTGCACCAGGTCCTCCGTCTTCGCACTGCCGGGACTGGTGCTCGGAACAACGGTGATCACCGCGGTGTCGTGGGCCGGATCGAACGTGGCCCGACCCACGGAGGCCACGCCCTCGAGAGTCCGCACGGTGGAGCCGACCCTGTGGGCCGCTGCGCCGGCGTCGTGGCCGCGGCGGGCGTCGACGACCACGGTCAGGGGACCGTTGGCCCCCGGCCCGAATCCGCCGGAGATGAGGTCGTAGGCCTTGCGCTGCGTGCTGGTGGTCGGCATGGCGCCCTCATCGGGCAGGCCGAGTTTCAAGGAGGCGGCCGGCACGGCGAGCACACCGAGGCCGATCACCGAAGCGACCAGGACCATCACCGGGCGGCGCAGGACGAATCGTGCCCAGCGCGCGCCGACGGTCGGCCGGGCACTGGCCCGCTTGGCGGGCCTGCGGCGCTCCCGCCGGCCGACGATCCGCTTGCCCGCGATGGCCAGCAGCGCCGGGAGCAGGGTGAGGGCGACGATCACGGCGAGGGCGACCGTACCGGCTGCCGCCAGGCCCATCTTGGTCAGCACGGGGATGCCCACCACGGACAGGGCAGCCAGGGCGATCACCACGGTGAGACCGGCGAAGACGACCGCCGAGCCGGCCGTGCCGGTGGCGCGGCCTGCCGCCTCCTCCCGGTCGTGCCCCTCGGCCAGTTCGGTGCGGTAGCGGGTGACGATGAACAGGGCATAGTCGATACCGACCGCAAGGCCCAGCATCATCGCCAGCGTCGAGGTGGTGTCGCCGAGGTCCAGGGCGTGGGCGAGCGCGCTGATCGTGCTGACGCCGATGCCCACCCCGAGCAGCGCGGTGAGCAGAGGCAGACCGGCGGCCACCAGCGACCCGAAGGTCAGGACCAGGACCACCGCGGCGATCGCCATGCCGATGATCTCCGTCCCGGAGTCCGACCCGTCCTGCTGCACGGCACTGCCGCCGACCTCGACGCCCAGCCCGCCGGTACGCGCCTTGTCCACCGTGTTCAACAGGGCGTCCTTGGCCTTCTCGCTCACAGCGGCGGCTTGGACCCGGTAGGTGACCGGCGCGAACGCGACGGTTCGGTCATGGCTCACGGTGCCTGCTCGAAACGGATCGGCGACAGCGGCGACTTCGGGGGAGCTGTGCCTGATCGCACCGATGGTCTCCTTGATGGCCGCCCGGGTGCTTCGATCCGTCACCTTGTGGCCGTCGGGCGCCTTGAAGACCACGCGGGCCGTGGCGCCGTCGGCCGTCGCGCCGGGGAAGCGCTCCTTGAGCAGATCGACGGCGTGCTGGGCCTCCGTCCCCGGCATGGAGAAGGAACTGGGGGCGGCGGGGGGTGCCGCGGACGCCGCGAGGCCGCCCAGGACGAGGAGTGCGACCCAGGCGACGACCACGCCGTAGCGGTGCCGGAAGGCGAATCTGCCCACCCGGTAGAGAAAGGAAGCCATGCGATGGTGCTCCGCTTGCAGAGGATGTGTTCGAGAAGGGGAAACGGGTGCCGGTCAGCGGCCCAGTCCCAGTCTTGGGCCCCTGACCAGCGGCTCCTTCCGCACTCGCGACGAGTTTCCGGCTCATCCGGACGGCTGAGCCGGGCCGGATGTCCTCCGCGAGGCCGATACACCGCACGTCCGCCGGCCGGAGTGTCGCCGGACGGGCACCATCGGCGTGTCGACACCGCCGGATCACAGCGCGACGGCACCCGAACGCGCTGCCTGCCCGGCGGTCCCCACCCGCAGCACCGCGCCCACACGCCACCCCTCCGGCTCACGGGCCGCCACCGCCGCCTCGGCCACCGCTTCTACCAGGGCGAGACCGCGGCCGTGCTCGGCCGGGTCCTGCGGGATGACAGGCCTGTGGTCCTGCGACACCACTCCAGAGTCGGCCACGCACACGTACAGCCGTTGCGGCCGCAGCAGCAGGAGGATCGACATGTCGCGGTGGCCGTAGCGGACGGCGTTGGCCGTCAGTTCACCGACGACCAGCGCGGCCGTGCCGCAGTCCTCCCGGCCCAGGCCCCACAGGGTGAGCACGGCGATGCTCCAGTGACGTGCGGCGCTGACACAGGCCGCGTCGGCCGGCAGCGCCAGCACCGCTGTGGGAGCCGGCACCGCCGGGTGCGGTCCGCACCCGGCCGCGACCGGTACGGCCTGCTCAGGGGCATGGCTGCGGTAGTTCGGGCTGGGCGCCACGGCGGCCTCCGGTCGGCGTGCCCGGCGGTGGTTTCCGTCGGCGCACTTGGAGCAACTACCCGCTGGGCCGCGGCCACGTCCGCATATGCGGACACGTTCTCCACCCATCCGGCCACCCACCGTGCACACCCACCGTGCACGGCGCGAGCGGGTGCGCACAGTGGCACGTGCCGACGCCGCGCTCTACCGGGCGCGGCCGCGCACGGCATCGTCCTCTCCGCACAGCCGGTAGGTGCAGGGCGGGCGGGCACCGAGGCGGCGCTGGAGCAGGCAGTGGATCGCGGCCCCGAGCGACGCGCCGATCAGCGGGGCGACCAGGTAGACCCACAGCAACCGTGTGCCACCGGAGAGCAGCGCGGGACCCAGCTGGCGGGCCGGATTGGCCGAGCCTCCACTCCATCCGCCCAGGACAGTGATGATCACCACGGTCGCGGCGCCCACAGCGTAGGGCAGCCGCCTGCTGATGTCGGGGCGGCACAGGAAGAACCCCACCATCAGGACGACGAGCATGAGACAGCCGGCTTCGGCGAGCATGACCATGGCCGTGTTCCACCCCGGGCCCGGGCGCACGGCGGCGTAGCGAATCGCCGACCGGCCGACCACCGGCCCCCAGCACAGCCGCCCCAGCGCGGTGCCCGCCACCGAGCCTGCCAGCTGCGCGGCGGCGTACACCGGCACGTACCGTCCGGGGAATGCCCCCATCAGCCACAGCGCAAGGCTGGTCGCGGGGTTCATATGGGCTCCGGAGCAACGCCCGGGCCGCGAGACGATCAGTAGTACGAGAACGATCCCGATCATCATGCCCACGACCGCCGTCGCCACCCGGGGGTAGCCCACGGCGACGGGTGAGTCGGGGGAGGTCAGCCAGCGGGCGGTGGTGACCACCCAGAAGAGCAAAATGGTCGTCAGCGCGAATTCGCGGGCCGCATCGGCAAGCCCGTACAGCGGGCGGCGGTCCGAAACAGCGGCAGCGCGGACGACGGCTGCTTCTCGGAGCACCTTTCGACGGTACGCCGCGCAGCACCGCATGGGCAGCGCAACGGACGTCGGCCGCCCGGCCGGCGGCACACTCCACGTGCCCGCCCCCTGCCGGGCTCCATGTCCCGCCGCGCCCTGCACACCCGTCCCGCCCGGACCGCCCCCGGCAACGGAGGTCCTGTGAACAGCGGTCGTCGACAGCCTGCCATGGGACGGTATGCCGCCGCCCTGCCTCGTGGCCCCTGAGCGCTCGCAGAGCGTACTGATGATACGGCTGCTCCATACCGGGGTTCTCCTGCCGCGGGCCCGCATAGGATCAGCGAGATCGGCCAACGCGCAGGCGAGTTGCTGGGGGGAGAGCACTGGTGGTGCTGCAAGTGCGCGGCGTCGTACTGCCCGAGCGAGAGGAGCGATCCTTCTGGATCGATGGCGACCGGCTGAGGGCCGGGGCCGCCCCGGACGCCGACCTCGTCGTCGACGGCGGCTGGCTGCTGCCCGGCCTGGTCGACGCCCATACCCATCCCGGCACCGAAAGCACCGAGGCCCCGTTCGGCGACGCGACGCTCCGGCGGCACCTGACCGATCACCGCGACGCAGGAGTGCTGCTGGTCCGCACCCCCGGGTCCGCAGCCCGCATCCCCGACTGGGTGGACGAAGACCCGGACATGCCCCGCGTCCGCTCGGCCGGACGCTGGCTGGCCACGCCCGGCCGTTTCTTCCCCGGCTTCGGAAGAGATGTGAGCGAGGCCGACCTGGTCCGGGCAGCCGTGGAGGAGGCGAGCGCGTCCTCGGGTTGGTGCAAGGTCATCGGGGACTGGCGGCACGACCAACCCGCGCTGCCGCTGGACATCCTCACGGCTGTCGTGCAGGCCGTGCACGCGATCGGCGGCCGGGTGGCCGCGCACTGCCAGACCAGCGAGGGCTGTCGCAACGCCGTCCTGGCCGGAGCCGACAGCCTGGAGCACGGCATGCACCTGGACCCGAACCTGATCGATCGGATGGCGGAGCAAGGCACCGCGTTGGTCCCCACGCTCAGCGTCTTCGGCTCCGGAGCCGACCGGCGGCGGGCCGCCGAACCGAGCTCCCGCCGGGACTGGTGGCTGGCCGGATGGGACGCGATGCTGCCCACCGTGAGGGCCGCACACGAGGCCGGTGTCACCATCCTGGCCGGCACCGACAGCTTTCCGTGCGGCACCGTTGCCTCAGAGGTCGAATGGCTGGTCCGTGCGGGCCTGTCGCCCGAGGCGGCACTGGGCGCAGCCTCGTGGTCGGCCCGTACCTACCTCGGCCTGCCCGGCCTGGTCGACGGAGCCCCCGCCGATCTCGTCGCCTACGACACCGACCCCACGCTCGACGCCTCCGCCCTGGCCCACCCCAGCCGCATCATCCTCCGCGGCAGGGTCATGGTCTGAAGGTCGGCGTCCCAAGAGGTGATCAGGCGGCTGCCCGCCCATCGTGCCGAGCAGACGCGGCAGATCGCTGGTCGCGCGGCGCCCGCTCCGGCCCCCGACCAGCGCGGCGCGGCACCGTTCCTCGACATCCGGCGGTGATGCTCAACCGCCCGGAGCTTCGGCACCATGCTGAAGCCAGACGTAGTCGACCGGCTGAGCAGCGTTCCAGCTCTCGGTGAGGCCCGCGTCGGCCGACACGAACCCGGCCCTCCGATAGCAGCGCAGAGCGCTTTCGTTGTCGGGATGCACGCGCATGAAGACGTCGGAACAGCCCGTTTTGAGAGCCTGGGCGAGAAGCTCCCGTACCAGCACACCACCGAGCCCCTTCCCGCGGCAGGCGGGTGCCACAATGATCCGGGCGAGCTCGACCTCGTCCTCCTCGGCGTCGAACCACAACTCTCCATAGCCGACGACCGTCTCGTCCTCGACGAGGACATGGGCCCGCACGTCGTCATCGCGCTGCCAGCCACTGATCGTCTTGGTGGGTACGGGGAACTCCTTCCGCCCGCACCACATGACGACCTCGCCGGCGGAAGTCGGCCAGCCCGCCACCGTGACGGCGTGAGCATCGGCAAAGGGCAGAAGTTCCATACGTGTCGGATCCGTCCGTGATCATGACGTGGTAGAGCCGTAGCAACGGGCGTGCAGGCCGACGGTACGTGCCCCGTCCGTCCCGATCCACTCTCAAAGATGCATGCGCATGACGCCGCCCACGGGCAACGACGGAGGCCGGGGCCATGTCGTTCTCACGCCGACCACCACGCCTGTGCCGCGCCCCGCCGTGAACGTTTTCCGTCCGCGCCCGACCTGGCGACCACCGCCCCGGCGAGGGCGCGGCGATCTGTGCGATGGCACGACTGGCCGGTCGATGGTAGGGGCGTAGGGTTCATTTACGTGGCAGGTTCTCGAACCGATTCCGCGGCGGGTCCGCCCCCCGTGTTCGGCTCCGACCTGCATCTCGAGCTGCGTGGACCCAGGCTTCGGGCAGGGCTCACGGACGCTTTGAGGGAGGTCGTGCGCACGGGGCGTCTGGCGCCGGGCAGCCGGCTGCCGGCCTCCCGCTCACTCGCCGCGGATCTCGGTGTCTCGCGCAGCACCGTGGTCGAGGCCTATGCCGAGCTGGTCGCTGAGGGCTGGCTCACCGCACAACAGGGCTCCGGCACCCGAGTTTCCGCCCGGGCCGAGCCGCAGGGGGCCGCGCCCGACGCTCCTCGCGCGAAGCGCGACGAGCCCCGCCTCCGCTACGGCGTGTGGACCGGCGCACCCGACCTCGCCACCTTTCCGCGCTCGCAGTGGCTCACCGCGGCCCGCCGGGCCTTGACCGCCGCGCCACACGACGCCTTCGGCTACGGCGACACCCGCGGCCAAATGGAGCTGCGCACCGCACTCGCGGACTATCTGTCGCGGGCCCGCGGGGTGTACGCCGAGCCGGATCGGATCGTCGTCTGTTCCGGTTTCCATCACGGTCTGGCGCTGACGGCGCAGGCGCTCAGGGCACGGGGGGTGCGAGCAGTGGCAGTCGAGGCCTACGGGCTCGACCACATTCGCGAGCTGCTGGCGGACGCCGGTCTGCACACCCCGCCCCTCTACGTCGACGACCATGGCGCACGCATCGACGACCTCGCGCGACTGCGCGACGTGGGGGCGGTGCTGATGACCCCGGCGCACCAGTACCCCACGGGGGTCGCACTCCACCCGGACCGGCGCACGGCTGCCGTCGATTGGGCACGTGCCACGGGCGGGTTGATCCTGGAGGACGACTACGACGGGGAGTTCCGGTACGACCGTCAGCCGGTGGGGGCCCTGCAAGGCCTTGATCCGCAACGGGTGGTCTACTTCGGCTCGGTGAGCAAGTCCCTGGCGCCGGGAGTACGGCTCGGATGGATGGTGCTGCCGGAGAAACTCGTTCCGGAGATCGAGACGGCCAAGGGAAACGGCGACTACATGACGAGCGCCCTGGAACAGCTGACGCTGGCGGACTTCATCGCCTCGGGCGCGTACGACCGTCATGTGCGCTCGATGCGGCTGCGCTACCGGCGTCGCCGCGATCAACTGGTCGAGGTCCTGCGCCAGAGGGCTCCCGGCAGTCACGTGACCGGGATGGCGGCAGGACTGCAAACGGTCCTCGAACTCCCGCGCGGAACCGAAGGCTCGGTGGTCCAGGCCGCTTCCCGGCGCGGTCTGACGATCCGGGGACTGGCCCAGTTCCGCTACGAAGTGGCGGACTGCGGCTGGCGGTTGCCCGAACGGGACGCCCTGGTGGTCAACTACGCGGCGCCCTCGGACAGCGCGTGGGCAGGCGCACTGGACGCACTGTGCAGGGTGCTGCCCTAGAGTGGCCCGGAGCGACCCGGTCGGGAGCGGGTTCATGGCCCGTTTCCGCGGCTCGCGGTCTTGCCGCGCCCCCAGAATTGGTCCGGCAATATGTCCTAGAAATGGACCATACGCCGGAGTCGCCGGGTACGTAGCTTTGCACGCGTGGGTAGAACGCAACACACGGAAGTGCGCGGCGCCTCCCCGAGCGCACGCGCCGCCCGGACGGGGCGAAGCTCGCCTCGGATGCCTCAGGTCGTGATCCGCCCGGACAGGGCACCGCGACGGTGTCCGCGGGTCGCACGGGCACCTTCCCCATGCGCAGCAAGGTCTTCCACGCGGGGTCCACACGGCCGGCACGGGTCTTGGGCGCCCGGTGCGGGGCGTGCGGTCTCGTTCCCGTCGATCGGCTGCGCGGCGATCGTGCCCGGGCCCTGCTGCGGGGCGCGTGAGTCCTTCTCGCCGAGACCGGCGGCATGGCGATCATCATGCCGGCGGCCGGGTACCGCCGGTGTGCGGCATCGGTCCCCTCTGGTGGCCCGATCCGGAGGGCGGTTCTCGGAGCCTGGCCCATCTCACCAGACAGCCGAGCGGGGGGACGCATGACCGGGGGGACAGAGAAGGGAAGAGCAATGGGCCGTTCCGCAGAGACAGCAGTCGGCAAGGCCCCGGCGGCCGTCGAGACTGTCTGCCCGGCGATAGCTCTCCTGGACGCCCAGGGGACGGTCGTCGGCTGGTCACAGGTAGCTCAGCAGCTCGTGGGCTACTCGGCCGCGGAGATGGTGGGGCGCTCCGCCGACGTGCTGTTGGTGGCTGCGGACGACCGGGCGAAGGCCTCACGAGCCCTTCAGGAGAGCACCCGACGGGGCTGCTGGTCCGACCTCGCGCAGGTGCGCCACCGCGACGGCCGCAGCATCGATGTGCGCCTGCGCGTGTCATCGCTGCCCGCCCATGACGGCCGGGACTGGTGGGTGGTCTGCGCGACCGACAGGGTCTCGCCCCTCGCGTGGCAGTCCGAGACCACGGTGGCGGAACCGCTCCTCGCCATGCTGCCGCTGCCGAGCCGCCTGCCGATCGGTGTCGTCGTACGGGACACGCACCTGCGCTGCATCCGCGCGAACGACGCCCAAAGTTCCAAGGACGGCATCCCTCTGCCCGAACGGCTGGGCCGCAGGCTGACGGAGGCAGCGCCGGGGACGGAGGCCGAAACGCTGGAAGCGGTGATGCGCCAGGTGCTGAAGAGCGGCGACCCGGTGATCAATGTGTACTACCAGGCCTTCCTGCCGGGGAATGTGCGAGGCAGCCGCATATTGACAGCGGCGTACTTCCGCCTCGACGACGCGCAGGGGCGCCCGCTGGGCGTGTGCGTCGTGAGCGTGGATGTCACCGACAGTCGACGGGCTCGAGAGCGTCTGGCCGTTCTCGGAGAGGCCAGCAGGCGCATCGGCACCACTTTGGACGTCATGCAGACCGCGGAGGAACTCGCCGCCCTCACCGTGCCGTTCCTCGCGGACTATGCCACCGTCGACCTGGCGGAGTCGGTCCAGCACGGCGAGGATCCGAGGGCCGGACTCTGCCCCCGGCACGAGCGCATCCCCGTCTTCCGCCGCGCGGGCCTGGCCTCGATCCACCCGGGAACGCCGGAGTCCCCGTTCGCTCGCGGAGAGCCGGTCCTCGTTCCGCCCACCTCGCCCTTCGCCGGTGTCCTGAGCTCGGGGAAGTCCCACTTCGAGCCGAAGCTGGACACGTCCCCGGGCACATGGCTCGACCACGACCCGGCGCGGGCGCAGAAGATCCGCGAGCACGCCGTGCACTCGTTGATGGTCGTTCCGATCCAGGCCCAGGGCACGGTGCTGGGCATGGCGGTCTTCATGCGGACGGAGAACCCCGAGCCGTTCGAGGAGGGCGACCTGCTCCTGGCCGAGGAACTCGCGAGCTGGGCAGCGCTGGCCCTGGACAACGCCCGCCAATACGTGCACGAGCGCTGCGCGGTTCTCGCCCTGCAGCGCCTGTTGTACCCCCACCGCCCCACGGGTGGCGCCGCCGCGGATGTGGCCTGGCGCTATCTGCCGGCCGACAGTCACCGCGGCATCGGGGGCGACTGGTTCGATGTGATCGCCCTCCCCGGCGGCCGCGTCGCCCTGGTCGTCGGCGACGTGGTGGGACACGGCATCAACGCGGCGGCGAAGATGGGCCAGCTCCGCACCGCCATGAACACCCTCGCGGACATGGACTTGCCTCCCGCCGAAGTGCTCTCCCGCCTCGACGAGCAGGTCATGCGCCTCACCGAGGCGGAGGAACCCCGGCACCCGGCCGGCACCACGATGGCGGCCACATGCCTGTACGCCGTCTACGACCCGGTCACCCGTACCTGCACCATGGCACGTGCCGGTCACCCCCCGCCCGCGGTCCTCGACCCGTACGGGCACGTCACCTTCCCCGACCTGCCGGCCGGAGCACCGCTCGGCCTCGGACTGGTCCCCTTCGAATCCGTGACGTTGGAACTCGCCGAAGGAAGCGTGCTCGCCCTCTACACCGACGGTCTGATCGAGGCCCGCGACCAGGACATCAGCGTCGGCATGAACCGTCTGCGCGCGGCCCTCGCACTGCCGGGCCTCGGATTGGACGATCTGTGCTCTTCGACGGTGGACGCGCTGCGGGCCACGCCGCCGAGCGACGACGTCACTCTGCTGCTCGCACAGACTCGCTCGCTGAGTGCGGACCAGGTTGCCTCGTGGCAGTTCCCCAGCGTCCCCGCCGTCGTCAGCCGTGCCCGGACTCTCGCTGCCCGGCAGCTGAGCCAGTGGGGACTGGAACACCTGATCGACTCCACAGAGCTGATCGTCAGCGAACTGTTCACCAACGCCGTCATCCACGGCAACGGCAACGGCGAGGGCGACGGCAACTGCCAGTGCACCAGCGCCCGCACGATCAGTCTGCGCCTCATCCGGCACGAGATGCTGACCTGCGAAGTCTCCGACTCCAGCCACAGCCACCCGCTTGTGCGACACGCCCGCGCCACCGACGAACACGGCCGCGGCCTCTTCCTCGTCGCTCAGCTGTCCCGCCGATGGGGGACCCGTCACATCCCGGACGGCAAGATCATCTGGGCTGATCAGCGACTGCCGGGCGGCGCGTGACGCCACTCATCCTCCCGGCCCCAGGCTCTCAAGGCCGGTGCCTGGACCGGACCGCCAACTCGTACGTGCGACGCCGGCGGCGGCCCGGTGCCGGGGTGACAAGTCCCGTCCGGCCCACCCGCCCCGTCGCCGGACTCGGATGCCGCCGCTCCCGCTCCTACCTGACCGAGCGAGCTCCGCGGCGGGGCGGCCGGGCGGTGTCGGCCGGGTCCGGTGAGCCACGAAGCCCGACAGGTCCCGTTACCGGCCGGCAAGGGTGCACCAGGCTGGTGTCCTTTTTGACCGTGCAGCCCAGACAGGCGTGAAGTGACACCGCCGCCAGACAGAGACCGGTTCGGGTGCCCGGCTACTGGGCCCCTCCTCGATCACGAACGACTCTCACCAGATGACGGCCCACTACGCGCGGATCGCCGACCAGACCGTCCGGCGCCGCTGGGAGGCCGCCACCAAGGTCAACATTCGGGGTGAGCGCGTCAACCTCGCCCCCGGGGGGCCACTGGCCCATGCGGAGTGGGCCAAGACCCGCTACGGTCTCGCCACTCGGACTCTCCCCAATGGCACCTACTGGGCGGTGTGCCAGGAAAGGAGCCGCACGAGTGCGGAGAGCGCTCGTGGCCACGCGGCGTCGGAGGGCGCCCCATAGCCAACGACGAGGGCATCGGGCATGGCGTTCAGGGACCGTTCACGGCGGTATCGAGACAGGCCGGCCAGTTTGAGGCCCTGCCGGGTTGCCGACCGAAGGACTCGCTGCTCGCTCCCGGGCGGCAGACCCAGCGCGGTGTGCAGACCCGCCGCAGTCCCGATGACGCGCACCTCTGGGGCGTGCTCGGCCAGGGCTGCGACGAGAGCGTCTCGTCGATCGCGGTAGCGCCGGCGCGCACCACGTACGTGACGGCTGTAGGCGCCGGAGGTGATGAATTCCGCCAGCGTCAGCTGGCTGAACACGCCGCACGAGTCGAACTCCCCCTTGGCAGCCGCGGCTTCCAGGGCAAGTGAGGGCGGCAACGCCATCCAGGCCAGCCGCAGGCCGGGCGCCAGGGTCATGCCGGCGGTACCCAGGTGGACCACGCAGTCCGGGGCGAGTCCCTGGAGCGCTCCGACGGATGGGCGCCCGAACTGGAACTCACCGTCGTGGTCATCCTCCAGGACGAGCCCTCCGGTCCGTCTGGCCCAGTCCACGACGGCCGTCCGGCCATCGCGCCGCAGCGCCGTTCCCACAGGGAACTGGTGAGCCGGTGTGAGCAGGACCGCATCAGTGCCGACGGGCGGCACCGGGTCGGTTCCGGTGGCATCCATGGGGAGCAAGGGGGTCTTCAGCCCAGCGGCCGCCAGCCCGGCGCGGTACGTGTCCGGGCCGTAGGACTCGATGGCGACGTTCCTCGCCCCCCGCCCGGCCAGGACCCTGCCCAGGATCTCCAGGCCGTGGGAGACGCCGGCGCAGATCAGTATGTGCTCCGGGCTCACGTACACGCCCCGGGCTCGAGCGAGATGGTCTGCGAGTGCCGCCCGTAGCTCCGGCCGACCGCGTGGGTCGCCGTAGCCGAGCGCGTCGTCGGGGGCCGCGGTCAGCGCGCGGCGTGCGGCCTTCAGCCACGCCGCGCGAGGGAAAGCACTGAGGTCGGGGCTGTCTGGGACCAGGTCGTGGCAGGGGTCAGCGGACGGCTCGGCAGCCGGACGCGTCAAGACCGGCCGAGTGATCGTCCTGTCTGCCACGAGTGTGCCGGAGCCTTTGCGGGCGGTGAGCCACCCCTCGGTGACGAGGTCGGCATAGGCGTCCGCCACGGTGTTGCGGGCAAGGCCGAGGTCGGCGGCGAGCCGGCGGGAGGAGGGCAGCCGCGTCCCGGGAGCCAGGCGGCCGGTGCGGACAGCGTCGCGCACGGATTCGGCCAGCGCACGGCGCACACCTCGTCCCGCCCGTATCGGATCGTTCTCAAAGGCCTGCCGTAGCCGCGCCGGGCTGATCGTGGTGCGGACGCCGAGGGGCTCGACCGTGGCCGCGTCGTTGACCGGAACATCGACCGGGCCGCCGGACAGAAGGTCGTCGATGGCCATGGTGCGCTGGTTTTCCGTGGTCGGATCCATCGTCACGGAAAACCTCAGCCCTGGCCGCAGTTGCCGTGACGGCGTTGACGGTTTCGTCGCGTTGGCCGGTAGTGCGCGCGAGAAGATGTCATGCGTAGGGTCCCTTTCAACGCCTTGTGTGCGACGGCCTCTCCACTCCCCGTGGGACACCACGCAACTCCATGAGTGAAATGGCGTGCCGGATTGCGTCCTCACCTGTGTGATGAGCGTCGATCCCTACGGCCCGTCTTACCGGCGTCCCGCTGTTGCGCTTGTTCCTCGGCGCCCTCGCGCCCCACTTCCTGGCGGTCGGCGTCGTAAGACGCCGAGGTGCGGCGCCGCTATTACTGTCGAAACGAGAAGGCCGTGCAGGCGTGGATCGACATGCGGAGAGGCGCCGGATGAAAGCGATTGTGGTGACGGATCAGGCTGCGGGAACGGCCGGCATGACGCTGGTGGAACGGCCCGATCCGCAGGCGGCGCTGAACGACGTCGTCGTTGAGGTTCATGCGTCGGGATTCACTCCGGGTGAGTTGACGTGGCCCTCGACGTGGACCGATCGCTTCGGCCGCGACCGGACGCCGTCGATTCCCGGGCAGGAGCTGGCCGGAGTGGTCACCGCTCGCGGCTACGGCACGACGGGGCTGTCGGTGGGACAGCGGGTGTTCGGCCTCGCGGACGGGCATCGGGGTGGCACCCTCGCGGAGTACGTGGCGATCGAGGCGCGCAACCTCGCGCCGCTTCCGGCCGACGTCGACTTCACGGTGGGCGCGAGTCTGCCGATGCCGGGGCTGACCGCATGGCAGGGGCTGTTCGAGCACGGCCGGCTTCAGGCGGGGCAGAGCGTCCTGGTGCACGGCGCGGCCGGTGCAGTCGGGGCGATCGTTTCGCAGCTCGCACGAGAGGCCGGTGCGTACGTCATCGGCACCGGCCGTACCGCCGATCGGCTGACGGCGCTCGACTTCGGTGCGAGCGAGTTCGTCGACCTCGAGAACGACGCCCTGGAAGACGTCGGCGGAGTCAATCTGGTGTTCGATGGCATCGGCGGAGACATCGGGAGGCGGTCCGCAGGCCTGGTCCGTGCCGGAGGAACGTTGGTGTCCATCGCCGGGCCGCCCGAAGCGCGGCCCGCGGACGGCCTGGCGATCGATTTCGTCGTCGTGCCCGATCGTGCCCAACTGGGTGAGCTCGTTCAGCGGGTGCGGGACGGCCGACTGCGGACGAACATCGGCAACGTGGCGACCCTCGACGACGCCGTTGCGGCGTTCAATCCGACCGAGCGGATCACCGGCAAGACGATCATCAACGTCCGTCCGTGAGCGACACGCGTCCCCCGCAGCACGCCGCCGCTTGGCGTTGCCGAGATCGGCCGCCTGCGTCCTATGGCTCCCCGGCATGCGGCTGGAACGCTGGATTCGGGTGACTGCATCCCGACACGCATGCCCGTTGCATCGCTCGCCGTCCGGGCCGGCCCGTCGAGACGCCGTCCTGCAACACGTCGAAGTTGATGATCGTCCGCTTCGCCACTGAAGCCGCACGGAAGCATTGCGCCACAGCTCCCCCTACGGATGGCCTGCTGTCGGCCGGTGTCGTGCTGTGCGCCCCGTCGCATGCCATCGCTGGTGGACGCTGCCTGTTTCGCGGCAGATAGTGTTGTTGAAGGACGGCGACGTCATATCGCTCGGCGATGGGTAGTGAGCGGCACATGGAGGCCTCGGACGAACTTCTCCGGATGGATTCACCGTCGGCTCTTCTGAGCCTGGACGGTGTCATCCGCTCACTGAATGCCGCGATGGCCACCCAGCTGGGCACGCCGCGGGAACAGTGCATGGGTCTTGGCTTCGTCGATCTACTCCCCGGGGACCAGCGCCTCTCGGCCGAGGGCCTGCTGACGCACGGGTCCACGACGAAGAGTATTGCGATGCGTGTGCTGGAATTTGCCGGCACGAGCACCGCGTCCGTGGTCTGCCTCGTCGAGGCGCGAGCGGTGACCGATCCGTCGAGCGGCGAGCGGCTTGTGTGGGTGCATTCGCTGGACGCGGGACGCGACCTCGGCGGTCTGCTGATCCCGTTCCAGTTGGCGGCGAAGGCGGCCGGCCTCGGCCTCTGCATGTGTTCCCCCGAAGAGCACGAGGTGGAGTGGCTGGGCGGCGCACCGGCCCTGGCCGCGCTCTTCCCGCAGGTGTCGACGCCCCGGTCCAAGTTGATCAGGTGTGTGCACCCTGATGACCGGAAGGACGTGCAGCGACTGGTGCGCTCGTCCGGCGCCCAGTCCCCGTGGATGAGGTCCCGGTTCCACACCGAGCACGACGGCTGGCGGGTTCTCGCCGGTCAGGTCCGCCGGATCCGGTTGGGATCCGACGGACCCGAACGGGCCTTCGCGGTGATCCGCGACGACACCCAGTCGGAGGCACGCCGCCAGGAGACGCTGGCCGAGGCCAGCGCGGAGCGGGAGCGCGCCGACGCGATCACCGCGTTCTCCTCCGCCCTGTTCAGCGCCGCCACCGAGCAGGAACTGCAGCAGGTGGTCCTGGCCCGGCTCGCCGCGGCCGTCGGAGGCACCGGCGCCCTCTTCGCACTCGTCGACGAGGGCCGATTGCGGGTCTCCTCGGACGCCGGGATCCCCACGTGGGAGGTTGACGCTCTGCTGGGCCAGTCGCTGGATGAGGACCGGCCGTTGCCCTACGCGCTCCGCACCGGTCAGGCGCAGTTCTTCCGCAACCACGAGGAGCTCGCTCGCCGGTGGCTGGGTGAGGACGGTCCGGCCCTGCCCTGCCCCGCCCCCGACACGGCCTTGTCGATCACCCCGCTCAGCCCGGAGGGCGACCGGCCGCTCGGGGCCTGGGTGGTGACGTACGACGGTGAGAGCCCGCCGTGCCCGGAGAAGCTCGCCTTCCTGACGACTCTCGCCGAGTTGGCAGGCCAGGCACTGAGGGCCATCAGGCTGCAGCAGGCCCACGTGGAGCTGTCCATGGCGCTCCAGGAGAGCATGCTGCCGACGCTGCCGGACCACCTCCCAGGCCTGGAGATCGCGGCCCGCTATCAGCCCAGCCGGGACGGGCTGGACATCGGCGGCGACTGGTACGACGCGTTCTTCCTGCCCGATGGCGCGGTCGCACTGGAAATCGGCGACGCTCAGGGGCACGACGTGGATGCCGCGGTCTTCATGGGGCAGGTGCGCTCGTCCATGCGCGCGATCGCCGCCCACGAGCCCGACCCGGGTACGGTGCTCACGCGCACCAACGAGTTGCTCGTGGCGATGGACGCGCAGCGCTTCGCAAGCTGCACCCTGCTCCACTTCGATCCGCGTGACGGACGGGTCATCGGCACCAGCGCAGGCCATGTGCCACTGCTCTGCGTACGCGACGACGGCGGATACACCATCCGCTCCCTCCCCGCCGGGCCGGTCCTCGGGATCGTGCCGGGCACCGATTACCCGGAGGAGACCTTCACCCTGGAAGAGGGCACCGCGCTGGTCATGGTCACCGATGGGGTGGTCGAAGGGCCGCGCCTGACCCTGGACGCCGGACTGGAGCGGGCGGGAGCGCTGGCCGGTCGAGCCCTCGAGGACCGGCTCGACGTCGAGGCGACCGCAGACCGAGTGCTCGACGCGGTCGCCGCGGTGGACCACCTCGACGACGTGGCCGTGCTGGTCATCCGACGCGCATGAGCCGTGATCCTTTCCCGCGTGCGGCTCCTGGCATCTCCGAGGACCCGAAGCGCGCGTGCCGGCCGAGTGCGGGACTCCGGCAGGACGCCGCCGCCCCGGCACATCTCGGAAAAGGACCTTGAGGTCCTTTTTGAATGCTGCTAGCGTGGACACCGGTAATCTGACCAATGTGGCGGAACAGGCGCGCATCAAAAACGACTCCCGGCTGACTGAGCGCGGGCGGGCGACTCGCGAGCGCATCTTGAGGGCTGCCGCCGACATGATGTACGTCAAGGGTGTGTCTGCCACGACCCTCGACGACGTCAGGGCGGCCAGCGGAACGAGCAAATCCCAGCTCTACCGCCACTACTCCGACAAGGATGCACTGGTGCGGGACGTTGTCGCGTTGCAGGCTGCGGAACTGCTCCAACGGCAGCACCAGCTACTGCAGCGGCTCAACTCCCTGCGCGGCCTGGAGCGCTGGCGGGACGCGGTGATCGAAAACAACGCGCTGCGCAACGGGGCGTACGGCTGCCCGCTCGGCTCCCTTGCCAGCGAGTTGGCCGACCAGGACGAAGAGGCGCGCAAGGCGATCGCCCGGCACTTCGACAGCTGGGCGGGAATGCTCGAGGCCGGGCTCGTGCGGATGAAGGACTCGGGAGTCCTCCGCGCCGACGCCGATACCGAAGAGCTCGCCACCGGCCTCATGGCCGCTCTCCAAGGCGGCTATCTCCTTGCGCAGACGGCCCAGGATGTCAAGCCCATGCGGATCGCACTGGACATGGCGATCGGCCATGTCAAGGCGTACGCCGTGCCGGCTGAGGACGTCGATCCGCCGGAGGGCGGCGCCGGAAGGCGCTGAGCCGTGCGGGAGCGGCGGCGCCGGGATGTACGTTGCGGGGCCGGAGGGGATTGCATCGCGGCCTCCGCTCCCGGACGTCACGCCTCCCGGCGGGCGGAACCGGCCGGGCCTGGGGCTTGACGGCGGGAGAATGCCTTCGTTCGCACGCTCTGTGCCGCGTGCGACCCCAGCCGCCAACCGGAAGCGGTCGCCTGCCTCCACTTGTTGATGGGACTATTTGGTCCGGAAAACCGCTCGACCTGCGGTACGTTTGGTGAGGGCGGTCCCCTGGGGACAGCCCAGCAGCCAAGCCCCACCAGGATCTCCAGGGCGGTAAGCACCATGCACGTCGGCGGCAAGTTCCCAGTGCCCAACCCGGTCCGGACACCCACACAGGGCGCGGCCGGAGCCGTCCGGCGGAGACAGCACACTGCTCTCGCTTCGCCGTCGCCCAGGGCGGACACGCATGTAAGCCTCTCCGCAGCGGTCGAGGACGTGTGGGGTGATGACGTCCCACGGCCGGCCGTGCGCTCCGTGCGCACGTACGTCTGCAGGCTCACGCAGGCACTGGGGGAGCAGGGCGACAGGTCCGTGGGCCTGGTCGACGGGGGCCGTCAGCTGCACATCCAACGGGACGCTATGGACCCGAACGGGTTCGAGGAGACGACGGCAGGGGCGACCGGGGCTCGCAGCACTGCCGACCCGGCGTCCGGTGGCGAGCCTGCTGACCCTGGGCCTTCGGACGCGGAAAGGAGCGGCCCTCGCCGGGGTCCCGGTGCTGTTCGCGGGCCGGCAGCGCAGCCACCTCGGCGCGCTGCGCCTCACCTGTGCGGGGGAGCAGCTCGCCTGCGAAGAGGAGTGCGGGCGCTGAACCGAAGTCGCCGCACGACTTTCCGCCCTCGCATGTCGAGCACCCTCTGAGAGAGCGCACATGTGGCCTCCTGATGACTGTGCTCCACGGTGCCAGGCGCAGCCCGATGCCCTGACGTTCTACGACACGGTCACTCTCCTGCTGCGTCGACACCTCGCGTCAGTCCGTCTCCGGAACTGCGGCAAGACC
Organism: Streptomyces sp. AF1A; assembly: GCF_047340315.1. Classification (NCBI taxonomy): domain Bacteria; kingdom Bacillati; phylum Actinomycetota; class Actinomycetes; order Kitasatosporales; family Streptomycetaceae; genus Streptomyces; species Streptomyces sp. AF1A. The sequence continues at coordinate 28,824 of NZ_JBLEBI010000017.1, read as the reverse complement.
ACGAGCGGATCCTCTCCGGACGAATCCGGCGCGCGCACAGCGCCGACCACCCGAAGGGCGTGTGCCGCCGGCGTCCCCGCTCCGCGCTCCGGCTCGGCTCCCAGTCGCCCTGCCGAGCTTCGTCTTCTACGAGAGAGAGCAAGCGCCGGCCGAGCGCTTGGTCGCCGATGCAGAGGCTCGTCCTCTGCGGCTGTCCGCACGTTCGGCGGACTGGCCGGCGGCGGAAAGACAGCTTCGGTCACAACCGTCGACCCTCGTCTGCCTCACCGCTTCCCGGACTGCCCGCCCTTTGCCGGCCTGGGAAAGCGTTCCGCGGCGTAATGACGCCGGAAATCCCTTCCATGAAATCCCGCGATGCCCGTCATGGCGGAAGACAGAAACAGCGACGTCGCGCAGAAGTCCGGTAGATGGCCTCGTGATCGGCCTGTTCCGCTCGAAATGACCTGGAGATTGAGAACCATGCACGCTGCGGATGTGAGAGAAACGTGCGGATCGGCTGCGAACGGACATGCCGGAACCGACGACAGCGCCCCGGCAACGGAGCCCGCCACCGGCCGGAAGCAGCTCGACCCGGAGTCGGCCGCCTGGGTGGACGCGCTCGAGAGCGGTCGCGGGCCGCAGTACGAGCAGGCCTGCACGCGGCTGCACCAGCTGCTGGTGCGGATTGCCATGGACGACGTGTTCCGCCGGGGTCCTCGTTACCGCATCACCGGACCCGAGCTGAACGACCTCGCGCACCAGGCGGCCGCCGACGCGCTGATGAGGATCACGCGCAAAATCCGGGATTTTCGAGGCGACGCCAGGTTCACCACATGGGCTTTCCGATTCGTCGTACTGGAAGTGTCCGGCAAGCTGGGCCGTCATTTCTGGCGTGTTTCGAATACCAGATTCGACTTGGACGAATGGGCGACAGTGCCCGACCGCTCCGGTATCGACCCCGCCAGCCACTGGCAGGCGCGAGAACTGGTCGAAGCCGCGCGTGACGCAGTCGAGACGGCGCTGAGCGCACGCCAGCGGCGCGTCTTCACCGCCGTCGTCAGCGGGGTCTCCCTGGATACGCTCGCCAGAGAACTGGAGACGAACCGCAACGCGCTCTACAAGACGATGTTCGACGCCCGTAAGAAACTGCGAGCCCACCTGATAGCCGGCGGCCATCTCAGCGCTGCGGGCTGATGCGTCCCCGGCGTCGTCGGCCAGAGCGGCGCTGACCGGGGGACCGGCACCGCAGCCGCACCACGTGCCGCGAGGGATCCGCACCGCAGCCGCACGCGTCCCGGGAGACCGGCAGGCGCCCTTCCCGGGGCGGACGAGAAAGACTGCGCCGCCAGGAACTCACCCGTCCAAGAGCGCCGGAGGTAAGAAATCGCCCCTCGGGGGCGCATACCAGCCGCGTGCCGTTCAGCGACGCCGAGTTCGGTACCGGCCGACGGATTCTGGCGAACGCCGCGCGGCTGCCTTTGCACCCCCGTCGCCGCCACCGTTGTCGGCGTGCAGGCGCCGGTGTTCGAGGCGGCCATGCGGGATGCGCCGGCTCGGGCGCTCCGGCCGGGCGGTCAGGGCACTCGGATCGAAAGAGGAGTTGATCACTTTGAACGGACAGGAACTGCAGAAGATGGCGGGCGACTGCACTGTGGGACTGCCCGACGTCGGCGTGGAGCATCGTTTCGGCCCCGACTGGAATGTCTACAAGGTGCGCGGCAAGGTCTTCATGCTGATGACAGACATGCCGGGGCGGCCCGTCGTGATCCTGAAAGCTGATCCGGACGACGCCGTAGCCCTGCGTGAGCAGCACCCGGACATCACCCCGGGCTATCACATGAACAAGCGGCACTGGATCACGGTGGAAGGCGGGGGCACCGTCGACGAGAAGCTGGTGGAGGAGCTCGTGATCGACTCCTACCGTCTCGTGGTCGGGGGGCTTCCCAAGTCCGAACAGCCCGTGGATCCGCACACCTACGGCCGCCGTGTCTGACCTTCCTCATGCCCATCAGGGCCGAGAAGCTCAGGACGGAGCGCCCGACACAGGTCCCGCGCTGCCCGGCGTCGGCCACGGGCGGTCGTTCACCGCGCAGTTGGACCATCACGCTGTGGCGGGCGGGGTCTTCCTGGTGGAGTGCCCTGGTCGCCGCGCGTCACCACAACGTGGGCTCAGTCGCGAGCGAAGGATTCGATGTGGTCCAGGGCCATGTCCAGCGCGACGGCCATCGGCTCGGAGCTGTGAGCGTTCTGCGCAAGCACGTAACCACCCTGCAGAGCAGCCAGCAGACCAGTACCCAAGCGCTGTGGGTCGGCGTCCTCGGCGAGCACGCCGAGGGCGCGGAGCCGGGTCAGCGTTTCGACGAGCATGCGCCGCCAGGCGTCGAATGACGCGTTGAGCGCTTGGCGGGACCGCTCATCGTTGTCGGACAGCTCGATCGACATCGTGCCCAGTGCGCACCCGTACGAGCCGTCCTGCAGTGCGTTCGCCTGGACCAGTGCGTCACGCCAGCGGCGCAGGCCGGCGAGGGTCCTCACGCCGCGCAGGCGCTGTTCCTCGCGGGCGAGGACGAACTTCGACTGCACGTCGATCACGGCGTGGACCAGCGCGAGTTTGTCCTCGAAGTGGTTGTACAACTGCGACTTGCTCGTGCCGCTCGCCAGCCGGATGTCATCGAGCGTGGTGGCGTTGACGCCCTTGACGTAAAACAGCTTGGCCGCCGAATCAACGATCCGTGAGCGTGTCTCCAGGCCGCGTGGCGTGCGGCGCGTAACGCTGGTTCCGGGCACGGTGTCTCCCTCGGGCATGTTACTCACTCGTGCTCCTCGGCCGCCGAGTGCAACACGACCGCGGCGGCCTCGATCTCCAGGCGGAGACTGGGCTGGATCAGTTGTAACACCGCTGCCAGCATATAGGTCGTTCGGAGAGAGATGACATCCTTGCAACCTTTGCGCAGGCATCGATGTCGTCGGGACTGTGGGCCAGTGCCCGGACTGGGACGACGCTCAGTTCGGAGCCCGCCCACCGCAGCGCCTGACACATGTGGTCCGGGCCCTGCCCGGCCTCCTCGGCGAGCTCCAGCAGGGTTCCGTCCGGCCGCGATCCCCGGGCGCCGGACAGGACGACCTGCGTGTCGCCGGCCGGGGTCGCTTCCGCGTCGGGACGGGCGCCGATGGGGCGCGGGCCCGGTGTGGACGAGCTGTGTTGCGGCGGTCATATCGGCAGAAATCCCCTCGTAGGCGGATGCTGGGACGGAGACCAGCAGATCCGGGGAGATCTTTGGTCTCGGTCGGTTCAGCCCCTCCATGATGGACCAAATAGTCCACTAATCTCAATGCGTCTGCCCGGATTCGGGCTGGCTCGGGGGGACTCCGACTCGATGGTTCCGGCCGGTTGGATCGCCTGCGCGGTAGCCCATACATGGCTCTGAGCTGCAGACTTACTGATCCGATGTGACATGGACCGCTTGCGTTCACCATGGCGGGCCCGGCCCGGCCGAGTGTGGGGTTGCGTTGCAGATTCTGGTCTGTATAGTCCTTCTTATGTGATGTCCGAGGGATGGTGAAGAGACCCGGAGCCCGACGCCGGCGGAGCCACCCCTCGTACTGCAGGTCACCAGGCGCCGGGGCCATCGAGGCCACCGGCCGGGTTGCGGCCGACACAGCCAAGGCCTCCTGCGGGAGCTCTGAAGCAGCACGAGGAAGCACTACGAGCCCGGCCTGGGCTCGACGACTACTCACACACCGACCGGAGGACGATTCGTCGTGTCACGACTGAACGTTGCCCCTCTAGAGGACCTGCCCGCCGGCGCACAGCGGACACTCGACACCATTGGTGCGCAGCTCGGCTTCGTCCCGAACATGTTCAAGACCATCGCCGCGAACCCGACCGTTCTCGATGTCGTCACGACTCTTCAAGGAACCCTGAGCCGGGTTCTCGACGCGAAGACACGGCACAGCATCGCACTGGCCGTCTCACAGGCCAACGGCTGCGATTACTGCCTGGCGATGCACACCTACGTCGCGACCGAACTCGGCGGCATGTCAGCCGAAGACATCGAGCTCGGCCGCAGCGGGAGCGCGCTCGATCCCAAGCGCGCCGCGGCCGCGCGCTTCGCGCAACGGGTGGTCGACAGCCGTGGGCAGGTCAGCGACGCGGAGCTCGCGGAGGTGCGAGGCGCCGGGTACACCGACTCGCAGATCCTGGCGATCGTGGCGCTGTCCGTGCAGTTCCTGCTCACCAACTTCCTCAACAACGTGAACCAGACCGACGTCGACGTGCCCGCCGTCGGAACGGTCGATACGACCGCGGCCCAGTGAACCCGCACCCGGAGCCGAAGGTGCCCGACGGCGCCCGCGTGAGGGCGATCGAGCATGCGCTCCGCTCCTGGCACGCAGCCGTGCCGGCCAAGCATGCGGCAAAGATCGCCGGCCCTACGCGGCAGACGGTGTCATCGAACACGCACCGCCGTGCTTCGGGAGACATGGGCGCTGCCGCGGTCCACGGCCGCGAGTCTTCGTCGCTGCCGGAAACACCCCACCCACCGGTTGATCGCCGAAGCCCTCGAAGCGGCCAGGCACCCAGCCGGCAAGCCCATCGCTGACCCAGCGATCGTTCAGGAAGGTTGCGACATGGTGGGCTCCGAACTCTATGAACGGTTCATGGCGCTGCACACCCGCGACGGTGGCCTCGTCATGCCGAACGCGTGGGACGGCCTCTCGGCGCTGATGCTGGCCGATGCCGGCTTCGAGGCAATCGCGACCTCGTCTGCGGCGATCGCCGCCACGCTCGGCCGTCTGGACGGGCGTCACGAAGTCACCCGCGAAGAGCACCTGGAGCATGCGCGGCTGCTCGGCCGCCTCACCGGGCTGCCCGTCAACGGTGACTTCGAGGACGGGTACGGCGACACGCCTGAAGACGTCGCCGCGACCGTTGAGGCCACCGTGGAGTCCGGCCTGGCCGGTATCGGGGTGGAGGACACCTCGGGTGATCCCGATCAACCGATCCGCGACTTCGACGATGCGGTCAACCGCGTCCGCAGCGCCGTCGACGCTTCCAGGAGGCGCATCGTCGTCACCGGCCGCACCGACAACTTCATCCAGGGGCGGCCCGATCTTGACGACACCATTCGGCGTCTGACGGCCTTCGCCGAGGTCGGCGCGGATGTGGTCCACGCGCCGTTCCCTCCCGACCTCGACGCGCTCGTCGCGATCGTCACCGCGGTCGCTCCGACACCGGTCAACGTGCTGGTGTCTCCGTCGGACAAGGTGCTGACCGTCGCCGAACTGCAGCAGGCCGGGGTCAAGCGCATCAGCTTGGGGCCGTTCCTCTACACCCACGCGATGGGGGCGGTCGAGCAGGCCACGAAGGCGCTCCTCGCGGGCGACCTCGCCTCGGCGACGACCGGAATGAGCTTCGAGCGCATCAACGAACTCCTCGCCCGAGGCAAGAACCAACCCGAACAACCGAACTACTGATATTTCACCTAGCGATTACAGAAAAAGGCTGATTCACATGAATCTCGACAAGCTCATGAGCAAGCACCTCACCAGGTACTTCGACCCCAGCAGGACCATCCCGGACGAGACACTTCAGCAGCTGCTGAGGTTCCTGCGCTCGACGCCGTCGTCGACGAACGTACAGCCCAACCACTTCTATGTCCTCGCCACGTCCGAAGGCAAGGAGCGGCTGGCGGCCAACCTGGGAGAACGGTTCCAGGACAACAGCGAGAAGATCCTGAACGCCTCACACACCGTCATCCTCACCACCAGGGCGGATCTTCCCGACAGCCACATCGAGGCGGTGTTCAGCAAGGAGCGGGTCGACGGCCGGTTCCCCGACCCTGCGAAGCAGGCGCTGTGGGAGTCGATGACCCGTGACTTCCTCAACCTGCGCAACTACGGCTACAAGGATCTGAACCACTGGATGGAAAAGCAGACCTACATGGCGATGGGGATGACCATGATGGCGGCTGCCGAGCTCGGCGTCGAGGCCATGCCGCTGGAAGGATTCGACCCGGTCAGTGTCGACAAGGCATTCAAGATCCGCGAAACCGGGCACACCACCACCGTGCTGATGGCGCTTGGCTACCCCGACCCCACGAAGCACTACAGCAATCCGATTTCGCGCTTCGAGCCGGACCGGCTGTTCACCTTCGTCTGAACGGCCCCGGCATCGGGAACGGCTGCGGCCGGCGCCCGTGGGCCGCGGACACCTGGTAGTCGCTGTCGGCCTGCCTCGGACAACCGACCGGCAGTGGCCGCCGACGGGTCGTCACGGCCCGCGCGATGCCGGTCGCGGGTCGCCGGCCGGTACCCCGATGCGTTGGTGGTCCGGATGACCCGGCGGCGTCGGCGGGCCGCCCCTTCGCGCGGCAGGTGGTGGTGCGAGCGAAGGAGGGCGGACCGGCGACCTGCCGGCGGCGGCAAGGCTGCTGTCCGAAGCCCTGGGGATGTGAGCCCTGTCGGTCGGACCGAATGAGAGGACAGAGATCTACTGTGAAGGCGTGCGGAGCTGTCCAGGTCGACACCGCTGCCTGACGAGGGTTTCCGGGCCGTACCACCTGGTCGGTCCGACTGAGTGAGAGGACGAGGATCCACTGTGAAGGCGTGCGGAGTGTCCGGGGCGGAGACGGAAGTCGCCCTGCTGGAGTTGCCCGAACCGCCGTCTCCCGGGCCCGGTCAGATCCTGGTGTCGGTCGAGGCGGCCGGGGTCGGCCCGTGGGACCAACTGCTGAACGGCGCCGGCTGGGACGTCGGGTTGCGGCCCCCGGCGGCGCTGGGGGTGGAGGGCGCGGGCACGGTGCTGGCCGTCGGCGCGGGTGTCACCGGGTTTGCCGTAGGAGACCGGGTGCTGGCCCACGAGGCCCCGCTGCCCGGAGGAAGCGGCTTCTGGGCCGAACGCATTCTGGTCAACGCGGAGCACGCGGCACCGTGCCCGCCCGGGTTGGACGCCGTGCACGCGGCGGCACTGCCGGTCAACGGGCTCACCGCGGTGCAGGCCCTGGAGGAGTTGGACCTCGGCCGAGGACAGCGGCTTCTGATCACCAACGGAGGCGGGGCCACCGGAGCCCTGGCCATCCAACTCGCCGCGGCCAAGGGCATCGAGGTGACCGCGACCGCGTCCGCTGCCGCCGCGGAGCGCCTGCTCGGCCTGGGAGCGATGGAGGTCGTCGACTACCACGACCCGGACTGGCCGGCCACGGTACGCGGAGAGTTCGACGGCGCCCTCATCATCGCCACCGGCACGGCGGAGGCCGCCCTGCCTTTGGTGCGGGACGGCGGACGGCTGTGCTCCCTCACCTCGGACGCGCCTGCGGAGGAACGTGGCATCACGACTTGGGACCTCTACGTCGAGCCCAATGCCGCGCAGCTCGTCCAGCTGGCGGAGCAGGCCGCCGCGGGAACGTTGAAGCTCGCACCGGAACCTCTGCCGCTGAGCGAGGGACCGGCCGCGTTCGCCCGGGTGGCCGGCGGACGGGCCGGCGGCAAGAAGATCGTGCTCACCCGAGAGTGACCCGAGCGGGCACCCGCCCCGATCCCGACGCTGGGCCACGGTGTCCGCCAGGCGCGATCGAGAGGTCGTCAGGGAGAGAGGGGAAGGCAGGGCTCGGCTGCATCGGCTGAGGTCGTGCGGATCCCCCTCGGCCTGCCGGTTCCGAATCTCCTGCCGCACGGGCGACGTCGAGGAGACTGCTGGGGTGCCTCCGGTCACGGCACGTGGGGCCCGGTGACGAGGTGACCACTCTTGTCGTAGGGCCAGGCGTTGGGGAGGCATCCGTGCAGACCCTTGATCTGCTGCATCATCACGGGGGCCAGTTGTCCCGGGCCCGCGCAGGTTTCATGGGTGTAGCCCAGGAAGTGCCCCATCTCGTGGTTGATGATCAGTGCCCGGTAGTCATGGATCGGACCGTCGAAGGTGGGCGAGCCCTCGACCCAGCGCTTGAGGTTGACCACCACCCCGTTCGGTATCTCGCAGTTGTATTCGCCTTGGGTGTCCTGGCGGATGCCCGCCCAGCACAGGGCGTCCGCCGTTCCCGCTGTCGCGATCTTGATCTCGAGGTCGTAGGGTTCCCCCGCGCTCACCAGCTGGAACGATGCAGCCCCGCTTCGTGTCCAGCCCCGCGGGGCGGCGAGTATGCCGGCGATCTCGTTCGCCGCTTGGGCCGGTGAGATGTCGAGACCGGTCTCGACCTGCACCGCATAGCGGAGCAGATGCGTACCGCGCCCGACTTTCGCTCCGCTGGCACGCGCGGTGACGAACGTGCCGGTGCCCGTCGAGGGGACGTCGAGCTTGGTGGGGGTCGGCGTCGGTTTCGGCCTTGGTGTCGGTGTCGGTGTCGGCGTCGTCCGCCTGGGGGTGCTGTACACCGTGTGCCGCGGGCGCGGCTCCGCGCTCGGCGAGCCGATTCCTCGGCCGTCCAGGAAGAACGCCGCGGAGCCGAGCAGGCCGGCTACCACCAGCGTGCCGACGAGGCAGCTCCGCCCCCGGCGGCTCGGACGGCCCCGGCGGCGGGAGGACCGGGAGGGCCGGTGGTGGCCGCCGTGGTGGGAGGCCCGGTGCGGACGGCCGACGCGGTGGGAAGCCGCGGTGCTGACGGTGGGCGGTGCGGATTCCCGCTCTCGTGCCGAATGCATGGCAACGCAAACTGGTCGTCTCAGATGATCGCCATGGGCTCGGATGGTCGCGAAATGATAACGAACGGTCTTCTGGCGACTGTCGTGGTGCCGGGCCGAGACGGCGGCAGGTCGTTCTCCCGGTCGGCTCCGCACATCGGGCCGGCTCCTCGGGAGTTGCCGGCTCGACGGCACGCCTAGCCTAAGCCGCCCGCCCCGTCCTCTGTGATCTTTCTGTAACAGCTCCCCGGTGGCACTCTCTCCGGATCGGTCGCCGAATGCCATCTGCATAGACTGTCGAAGTGCCCCGAGTCCTTATTGTCGAAGACGATCCAGATGTCCGTAACGCCGTCCGGCTGGCACTGCGACACCAGGGGCATGAGGTGTTCGCCGCCGGAACTGGTGAGGAGGGACTGGAGCAGCTCCGCCCCTTCCGCCCGGACGTCGTCGTGCTGGACCTCATGCTGCCGGGCATGTCCGGTCTCGACGTGTGCCGACGGATAAGGGATCGCGACCAGGTGCCCATCATCATGGTGACCGCCAAGGGGGACGACATCGACGTGGTCGTGGGGCTGGAGGCCGGCGCGGACGACTACGTGGTCAAGCCGGTACAGGCCCGGGTGCTCGACGCGCGAATACGGGCCGTACTGCGCAGGCAGGACGTGTCGGCCTCCGGCGGCGTCCGGCCCAGGGCGGAGTCGCACGGTGAGCTGGTCATCGATCGGGCCGGACTCGTGGTGAAACTCCGCGGTGAGCGCGTCGAGCTCGCCCCCTCCGAGCTTCGGCTGCTGCTGACCCTCTCGGCCTCGCCCGGACAGGTGTTCAGCCGCCAGCAGCTGCTGGAAGCGGTCTGGGAGCACAGCTACCACGGAGACATACGGCTCGTGGACGCATGTGTGAAGCGACTGCGCGGCAAGCTCGGTGAGCTGGGCAGGGATCCCCGGTACGTCCAGACCGTACGTGGCTTCGGCTACAGCTTCGGTTCCCCATGAGCGCCAAGAGATCCGGCCGCGCGCGAAAGGCCGTACGCGAACGTGAGGCCGTTGCCGGGCGGGGCCCCGGACCGGGGCGGTTCCGTCACGCGGTCCTGGCACACGTCCCGCTCGCACTGAGAGGACTGCGCTCCCGCATGGTGACGGCGTTCGCCCTGGTGGCTGTCGTCAGTGCCCTGAGCACCGGGGCCCTCGCCTTTCGTGAGGCGCGTACCGGGGTGCTGCAGCAGAGCCAGGACTCCGTCATCCGGCAGTTCCGGACCAGCGTCGACGTTGTCGCTGCCCACACTCCCCTGACGCCGAGCCAGTTTCAGTTGCAGGCGGCGGTGAACGAGGTGCTCCAGGCCAACCAGGCACAGGGGTGGCGGGTGATGGCCACGTACGGCAGCCTTCGCGCCTCCGCGCCGATCGAGGACTTCGACAAGCTGGGCCCGGAACTGCGCCGGTCCGTACGCACCCGGCGCGCCGCGGTGTTCCAGCGCGTGAACGTCGGCGGGCGCCCCTATCTCGTCGTCGGGCTGCCGGTCACGTACGACTCCGGCGAGGGCACGGAGGCCAGGCTCACGGGGCTCGTGATGTACCTGGTGGTGCCGCAGGACACCGAACAGGCCTACGTCCAGGCGATCGTGAGCGCCATCGAGCACGCCACCCTGGTGGCGTTGGGCCTCGCCGTCGTCCTGGCGCTGCTGGCCGCGAGCGGCGTACTGCGTCCCGTGCGGGAGTTGCGCCGGGCGACGCGGCGGATGGCCGAGGGCCACCTCGACGTCCGGCTGACCGTCAACGGTTCCGACGAACTGGCCGACCTGTCGCGCTCCTTCAACGACACGGCGGTCGCACTGGAGCGGTCGGTCGCGGAGCTGCGCCGCCTGGAGGCCCAGGCGCGCCGGTTCGTCGCGGACGTCTCCCATGAACTGCGGACGCCGCTGGCGGCGATGTCAGCGGTGACCGACGTGCTGGATGAGGACGCGGCGCACTTGGACCGGGAGACCGGCGACGCGTTGCGGCTGATCAGCAAGGGGACCAGTCGGCTCAGTGGGCTGGTGGAAGACCTGATGGAAATCTCCCGCTTCGACGCGGGTGCGGCCGAACTGAACCTGGACGAGATGGACTTGGCCGAATCCGCGCAGCGCACCCTCGCCTCGCGGGGGTGGCTGGGGCAGGTGGAGACCCACCTGCCCCGACCGGGTGTGCTGAGGACGCGCGTGGATCCGCGCCGACTCGACGTGGTGGTGGCCAATCTGGTCGGCAACGCGCTGCGGCACGGGGCGCCGCCGGTGCGGCTGACCATGGGCGTGAGGGAGGAACGCGCGGGCATGGAGTGGGCTGTCATAGAGGTGACCGACTGCGGGCCGGGGATGTCCGAGGACGCCATGCCGCACATCTTCGAACGCTTCTACAAGGCGAGCTCCGCACGGACCAGAAGTGACAGCAGCGGGCTGGGCCTGGCCATCACCGCCGAGAACGTGTACCTGCACGGTGGGCGCATCAGCGCGGCGAACGTGCCCCAGGGTGGGGCGGCGTTCACGGTGGAACTTCCCCTGCACCGGGACTCCGCAGCCGGCGCCGACGCCGCGGGTGTCAAGTGAGGGGCTCGCGCCTGGCGGCGCCGCTGTTCTGTCTCACGGCCGTGCTCGCGGTGGCGGGGTGCGGAGTGCCCCCGTCCGGCGTCATCGAGGCCGGCGAACCGGCGAGCGGAATGCACTCTCCCAGTGCAGACCCCACCATGGCGAGCGTCATCTCCCTCTATTTCCTGCACAACGGCGATCTGACGCCCTATCCCCGCAAGATCGCCGACCCTGGGGAAGCATCAGCAGTGGTACGCCTGCTGTTCGGCGGACCGTCCAAAAGCGAGGCCGCGACGGCCACCACGGACCTGCCCCGCCTGACGGGGGTGCCCAAGGTGGAGATCGGCAGCGACAACACGTTCATCGTCCAACTGCCCGACGACGTCTCTCCTCTCAGCCGTGTGGCCATGCGGCAGTTGGCGTGCACGGTGGCTCACGTGGCCCTGCCGTTCGCCGCGCTTCCCACGGACACGATCGCGGACGGCGCCCCATCGGCTCCTGCCCAGCCTCAACGTTCCCGCAGCGTCCGTGTGCTCGGGAACGGATGGACGATGGCGCAGTCGGACGACGCCTGTCCCGCTCCTTTCCGGCCGTAGGAGGACCGAGGCACGGCTCCTATGCTCCGACCTGCGGCGTGGTGGAGCGGGCTCGACGGCGGCACGCAGAGGGGTGTTCGAGGCCGGGGGGTGTGGACGACCTGGATGACACGATCAAAATCATCCGCGCGACCGTCTTCGCCTTCCAGCACCGCGACAGGCAGGAGCGATCCGGTGGGCTGCGCGCCCAGTTGCCGACCCTGACTGACGTGGCCGCTCAAGTCCTCGGCTTCGCCCCGGCTCCGCGCATGACCGGCCTGCGGGACACCGGTGTCCCCCCGTCGCGGGAGACGTACGGCTGCCCACCACGGTCAGGCGTCGTCGCCGGGAACGTCCGCCATGTCCACGTGGTCGTCGGCCGTCAGGCGGATCCCGGTGACCAGGCCGGGGCGGATGCGTACGGCGTGGTCCATCGTCCGCCGCACCCAGGGCACCAGCAGGGCCTGGTAGCGGGCCAGTTCGTCCGGGTCGGTCACCAGATGGGCGTAACCGGTGACCACCACACTCCAGCCGAGGTGGGTGTCCGGGTCGATGGCATCGGCCTCGTAGGCGACGACGACGCCGGATCCGTCGGCCCCCTGGGCCCGCGAGGTGAGGGCCGCGGCCTCGTGGGTGCGGATGACGATCTCCCCGTCGTCCAGGACATGGTTCACCGGTCGTACGGTCGGCAGTGCGTGCCGGGTGAAAACGATGCGGCCGAAGGAGACACTGCCCAAGAGCCGCATGGCCTCGTCGGGCTTCAGCTCGACGCTCCGGCGAGGTCCGCGGGAAGGCGTCCGGGTGTGGTCGATGGTCATGGCGGGCTTTCGTGCGGTCTCGTTGCTCACTGCCGTGTGGTCCGTGCTCGCTGTGCCGGGATGCGAACGGGCGCCCACCCGCCGCGGAACGCCGAAGCGCACGCCGCGGACAGACACGATGCCGCCATTGGAGCCGGGCGGCTCCCGCTCACACCAGGGCCGTTCGGTCCTGATCCGTATCCTGTCGGCCCTCTGTGCCGCGCCAGCAGGAGTCGGTCCTCTGCGCCGCGCCAGTAGGAGGCGGCACGAGTGATCTTCCGCGTGTCATCGAAGACGGGTGTCCGCGGATGGGCGCGCGCACTGGTCCGCGTAGTCGCCCCCTGCTTGCTGGGGCAGCGCGTCGAGACGTGCTCGCACGCGAACATGTGCTGCGAGCATCTCCCACGACCACTCGGCCCGGCCGACCTGGGTTGCTCGGCGTGGGGCGCAGCTGCGGTGCACAGTGCAGTCTTGTCCCTGCCTGCCTGCCTGCCTGCCTGCCTGCCTGCCTGCCTGCCTGCCTGCCTGCCGGCCGGAAGTCCCCTGCCCGGCGCGCCGGATGCGGCCCGCGACATCGTCCGCTGCCGGTCCGGGACCCTGGAACGCCCGGATCCCACAGCCGGCTGAACGGCGGTCCCGGCCTCCTGTGTCCGGTCGGCGCGCCGCGAACGGGCCCCGGAGACAGGGACGTTGGACCCTACGGCCGGAGTCCTTCGGCCTCCGGCACCGCGCGGCGCACGCCACGAAGGTGAGAGGCATCAGGGCAACACGAGCTGAACATGCCAGAAGGGACCACCATCATGGCCGTGCACGAGCACTCCCACCGCAACTCCGGGTTCCGCCTGCCGTTCCGCAGCAACCGGACCGGCTCCGCGCTCGCCGCGTCGGCAGGCAGCGACACGCACACCGCACAGGCACGCGCCCTCGCGGCCCTGCGCATCCTCACCGGATTCGTCTTCCTGTGGGCCTTCCTGGACAAGACCCTCGGCCTCGGATACGCCACGGCTTCCGGCAAGGGCTGGATCGACGGCGGGTCCCCGACGAAGGGCTTCCTCAGCACCGTCGCCGTTGGGCCCATGCGGTCCGCGTTCCACGCGTGGGCCGGCGCAGCCTGGGCCGACTGGCTGTTCATGCTCGGGCTGCTGGGCATCGGCGTCGCGGTCATGACGGGTGTGGCGCTGCGGCCGGCCGCGGTCGCCGGCACGGCGATGTTGGCACTGATGTGGATGGCAGAGTGGCCGCCGGCCAAGCACCTGGCCAACGGTTCACCGAGCATGTCGACGAACCCGTTCGCCGACTACCACCTGGTCTACGCGCTGGCGCTGATCGCCGTCGCGGTCACCGCGGCAGGCACCACCTGGGGTCTGGGCCGTTGGTGGGCGGCACTGCCCGTCGTCCGCGACCACGCCTGGCTTCGCTGACCCCTCCCACGCCCGGACGGACCCTGCCGGCCGCCCCGGCGCCCGGGGCCTCTTGGCCCGCGCGGAGGACCGGCGGCACGAGTGCTCGCCGAGCACCGGATCAGCGGACTGCCGGTCGTCGACGAGGAGGACAAGGTCATCGGCGTCATCTCCGAGACCGATCTGATGGCCCGGCAGGCCCCAGACCCCGGACCCGTACCAGCCGGACCGCCACAAGCACGTCGTGGCCCTGACGCGCAGGGGCAGGGCGCAGGTCGCCAAGGCCGCCGCTCGCACGGCCGAGGGCCGGCTGCGGCGACTGTGACAGGAGGTGGGCCTGATGACCGGCAAGGTCCTGATCGCCTGCGGGACGGCCAACGGATCGACCGCCCGGATCATCCCGCTCGTGCCCGGAGTCCAGCGCGCCATGGACCGGCTCGGCGTCGAGGAGCGCATCACCTTCGGCGGCTGCCTGCGAGAGGGCGCGAGGGGCGGGATCGCCGCATGCTCCTGATCCAGGGCGGGGGCGGCGACCTCCGGGACTTCGCCGCGACCGAAGAGCGGGCGGCACGCATACTGGCCGGGCTGCCCGCCGGATGACCGGCACACCTGCGCGGCGCGTTGCATACGGCCACCCGCCCACGCACCATGCGCCCTGCCCCGGCAGGCCCGGCGCAGGAGCCCGAAGCGCACGATCGGGCCCTTGCCCCCGACCGGCACCACACGACCAGGCACCAACGACCAGAGAACTGAGCAGGAGGTGGGCACCATGCCCGCACCCGTCATCGCCGGAGTCGACGGATCACCGGAGAGCCTCGCCGCCGCCGAGTGGGCGGCCCGCGAGGCGGAGCGCCGCGATCTGCCACTACGGCTGATCCACGCCTGGAACTGGCATCCGGGCCCGCACGGCGGGGAGCCCGCGAACGCCGCGCAAAGGCACCTCGCCCGGCGGGCGCTGCGCCAGGCGGAGGAACGGATCCGCGACTGCGTCCCCGGCGTGCGCGTGGCCGACCAACAGGTCGAGGGTCCCGCCACTGCGGCCTTGCTGAAGGCCGCCGAACAGGCGCAGATGGTGGTCCTGGGATCGCGCGGCCTGACGGGCCTCGCCGGGCTCGTCGTGGGCTCCGTCGCCCTGGGGGTGGCCGACCGGGCCACCTGTCCCGTCGTGCTGGTCAGGGCGGGGGAGGAGGCAGCGGACGAGTACCTTCCCGCCGAGGACGGCGGTGCCGGCACGCGCACCGGTTACCGGGACGTGGTGCTCGGGCTCGACATCAACGACCCGAGCGACGAGGTGATCGAGTTCGCCTTCCAGGCGGCCATGCTGCGGCGGGCCCGGCTGCGCGTGGTGCACGCCTGGCACCCGCCGTCCGCATTCGGCCTCGGCCCCGGTGACATCGCTCTCGTGAACGACCCCTACCGGGCCGAGGAGTGGCAGGGCTTCCTGTCCGCCGTGCTGCAGGTGTGGCGGGACAAGTACTCCGGCGTCGCGGTCGTGGAGACGGTCGTCCAGGAGAAGGCCACGACAGCGCTGGTACGGGCTGCCTCCGGGGCGAGCCTGCTCGTCGTGGGCCGCCGGCGCACCGGCCGTCCGACCGTCGTGCGTACCGGCCCCGTCACCCACACCGTGCTCCATCACGTCGGCTGCCCTGTGGCCGTCGTGCCCCATCACTGAGACGAACAGCGGCAGATGAGCCGTTCGCCGTGGCGGACCTGGTCGGCCCGCACGCGCCGTTGCCGTGGTCGGACCTGGGGCCGCCGGAAACACGACACGCGGTGCGGCGCCGCCTGGGCACGTGCCCGGCTCGGGTACTCATAGTGGGTGAGGGGGAACAACCGGGATGAGAAGGTGCGCACCGATGGATCCACGGCAGCCGGACGCGGAGACGGTGGCAGGCCTGGTCGCCGAGGCCGTGACCGCTCCCTCCATGCACAACGCACAGCCCTGGCGCTTTCGCTTCGTGACGAGTGAGCGGGTCCTGCTGCTGTACGCCGACCTCGATCGCGCCATGCCCCGCTCGGACCCTGGCAACCGGGCCCTGCACATCGGCTGCGGGGCGGCGCTGTTCAACCTGCGCGTCGCCGCCGCGCAGGCCGGCCTCGCCCTCGAGACCGACCTGCTGCCGGATCCCGCCGAACCGCTGCGGCTCGCCGCCGTCCGGCTGCGCGAGGCGGGTGCCACCGCTCCCGTCGAGGACGATCTGGCGCGTCTGCATCCCGCCATCCGCCGCCGTCACACCAGCCGGTATCCCTTCGAGGAGAAGGACATCCCAGAGGACGTCCGGGCCGCGTTGCGCGCGGCGGCGAACCGGGAGGGGGCCGAGCTGCAGTTTCCCGGGCCCTGGCATGCGGAAACGATCCTCGGGCTGGTCCAGGACGCGGAGAGCCGAGACGCCCTGAACCCCGAGAGAATGGAGGATCTGCGGCGCTGGACCAGGCTCGGCGACGAGGCGGACATCGCCACCGACGGAGTCCCGGAGTACGCCTTCGGGCCACGGATGCGGGACGGCAAGGCCCCACTGCGCGACTTCGCGGGCCGTCGCCCGGTGGCCGACCGCGGCACCACCTCGTTCGAGCAGAACCCGCAGCTCGCGCTGCTGAGCACGTCGGGAGACGCCCCCGCCGACTGGCTGCGTGCCGGCCAGGCCCTGGAACGCGTCCTCTTGGAGGCGACTCTGGCGGGACTCGCCACGTCCCTGACCTCCCACGCCCTGGAGAGCCGGGACCTGCGCCTGCTGGCCCGTGAGCCGGTGATGGGCACAGGTCACGTCCAGATGGTGCTGCGGCTGGGGTTCGGGCCCCAGGGACCCGCGACGCCCCGCCGCCCCGTACGCGAAGTTCTCGAGGTCGTCTAGACAGCGCGGCGGGGCCGCACGTGGCGGCGTGGGCGTGAGTCCTTGTCCTGCCGTCCGGGCGAACTCGTTGAAAAGCCGGCGGCAGGACGCGGCCAGAAAGCGGGCCGGTCAAGGCTGTTGCCGGCGGTCATGACGCCATCGAGGTCGGGGACTTGGCGAACTTCCTCGCGAACTCCAGCAAGGCCCGCACGGCGGCGGACCCTGCGATCGCGGCCCTGAAGGGGGCCCTGCCACCACGCGGGCGCCGGCGACCGAGGCCGTTCGAAGCAATTCAGCAGTCCCGGCAGCAGTGGCGTGTGCGGCATTCGGCAGTGGGGGCATCCCCGGTGCCGGCCGTGTCGCCGTGAATCACGGCGGTGGATCTGGTGATCCGCAAAGGGCGCTGTCATGATCGCGGAATGGGCCAGGGAGGCTCGATGGTGCACGCCGTTTCGCTGGTCGCCGTGGGCGTGGCCGTGCGGCTCGTCACGGGTCTCGCGGCTCCGGCGTCAAGGGGCGTGCCTCGCGGCTCCGAGTGAGAAGGACGTTGGGCCGTTCAGCGCCCTTTAGGGAACGGCGGCCCTACTGCGCCGGGGTGTCCGCCGGTCACAGTGGAATACACACGGCCATCAGCCGAGGGAAGTGATCGGCGTGATGTGGTACGACGGCGGATGGGGCTGGGGCGGCTGGCTCGCCATGACGGTGTTCATGGTGCTGCTCTGGGCCTTGATCATCACTGGAGTCATCGCGCTCGTGCGGTATCTCGCCGGCGCGCGGCACCCCCAGCAACTGAGGTCGCAACCGCCCTCCGACGAGCCTCGGTGGGGAAGCCGGCGAGCCGAGGACCTGCTCGCCGAGCGGTTCGCCCGTGGGGAAGTGGACGAGGACGAGTTCAAGCGACGCCTCGCGCTGCTTCGGGAGCATCGATGAGTGCGGACCGTCGCCGGGGGAGGTGGCTTGTCGTCCTCGCTGCCGCCGCGGCGGTGGTGCTGGGCGTTGCCACGACGGCTCTCGTCGCGGCCACGGGCGCCTTTCGCACCATGGCTCCCGCGTCTTGGCGGGCGCAGAGCACGCAGTCCTGGAGGGCTGACGGCATGCGATGCCGTGCTCCCGCGGTCTCGGGCCGAGTGGTGGACGTGACCGTGAGCGACAGGGGACGGATGATGGGCGGTCCGAACGGACCCAACCCCATGGGCGGCCGTAACGGCTGGTACGCCATGGGCATGATGCGCCTGGTAGCGCACCCGAAGACGGTTCCGGCCGGCAAGGTGACGCTGCGGGTGTTCAACACAGGCTCACTCAGCCACGAGGTCATAGTGCTGCCCCTGCCACGGGGCCGGTTCGCGGGAGAACGGGCGATCGGCCCCAACGGGCGTGTCTCCGAGAGAGGCAGCCTCGCGGAAGCATCGCGCACCTGCGGGGCGGGCGAAGGGGACGGCATCGCGCCACGAACGACGGGATGGACCACGCTGCGGCTCCAGCCCGGCCGGTACGAGCTGGTGTGCAACAACCCCGGCCACTACGGCGCCGGCATGTACGCCGAGCTCGACGTGACCCGGTGACGACAGCCGGTCCCTGACGGGCGACGGCGGGTTGAACCCGCGTGGGCCCACAAGGGGCCCGGCGCCGGAGCCCGGGGCGGGGGCCAACCGCGGTGCTCAGTCACGGTTCGGACCGGTGTGGTCCGGCACCACGAGCGAGCAGGTCTCGCCCGGTGCGATGGTCACGGCCCGATCGGCCAGCATCACCCGAATCGGCGACTGCTCCGAGTCGGGAACGCTGATCTCCAACTGCCCGCTCCGGCGGCGTATCCCAACGCCCCAGTGACCGCGATAGTGCACCGTGAACCCGTACTCGGAGAGCGCCGGAAGCGGCACCGGGTCCAGCCACAGGGCGTCGTCACGGGTCTCCAGCCCCGACAGCCCGCGCTGGACCAGATCGAGGGTCCCGGCCATGGCCCCGAGATGGATCCCTTCCCCGGTCGTGCCGCCCTGGATGTCGGCAACGTCCGCCTCCAGGGCCTGGTGGACGTACTGCCATGCCTCGGCTCGTCTGGCCCTGGCGAGGACGCAACCGTGGACGAGTTCGCTGAGGGTGGAGCCATGACTGGTGCGCCGTAGGTAGTAGTCCACGGTCCTGCGCCAGATGTCGTCGTCCAGGTCGTACCCGAGGCGCCGGAACAGCGCCCGTAGTTCGGAGGGCGAGAACAGGTAGCCGAGCATGAGCACATCGGCCTGCTTGGACGCCTTGTAGCGGTTCACCGTGTCGCCCTCGGCCTCCAGGATCCGGTCCAGTCGGCGGATGGAGCTGTAGCGCGCACGGTAGGCGTCCCAGTCCAGCTCCGCGAGGTCGTCGTAGCCCTCGAACTGGCTGATGATCCCCTGGTGGTACGGCACTCGCAACCGGCGGGAGACCTCCTCCCACTTCAGCAGTTCGTCCTCGTTCAGCCGGAGCCGGTCGCACAGCTCCTCGCGGCGCCATGCGGGAAGACGCCGCAGGAGCTCCAGGGTGCGGGTGAGGACCCAGGCAGCGGTGACATTGGTGTAGGCGTTGTCGTCCAGCCCCGGCTGGGCGGCACCCGGGTAGCCGTCGTGGTACTCGTCGGGGCCGACGACACCGCGGATTCGGTAGCGGCCTTCGCCGGGGTCGAAGACGGCGAGGCCCGCCCAGAAGCGGGAGATCTGCAGCAGCATCTCCGCGCCCTTGGTGTGGAGGTACTCCGTGTCGGCGGAGGCCTGGCAGTACTGCCAGACGTTGTAGGCGATCGCCGAACCCACGTGGTGCTGGAGGCGCGAGTGGTCCGGCAGCCAGCGGCCCGAGGCGGGGTTGAGATGCCACTCCTGCGACTCCTCGCGGCCGTCGCTGCCGCTCTGCCACGGGTACATCGCCCCCACCCGGCCGGCCGCGGTCGCCGCTCGGCAGGCGCGAGTCAGCCGCCGGTGGCGGTAGTCCAGCAGAGACCGGGAGACCTCCGGGAAGTGCAGGTTCAGACAGGGGAGGACGAAGAGCTCGTCCCAGAACACATGGCCTCGGTACGCCTCCCCGTGCAGGCCCCGAGCCGGTACCCCCACGTCCAGGTCCGCGGTGTGAGGCGACAGCGTCTGCAGGACGTGGAAGAGATGGAAGCGCAGGATGCGCCCGGCCTCCCCGGGCACGTGGATGTCGGCCCGCCGCCACAGCCGCTCCCACGCGGCAGCATGGGAGTCCAGCAGGACGGGGAAGTCTGCCGCCGCGGTCACCCGGTCGACCGCTTCGCCGAGCGGTTCACTGATCGCCCTGTCCCGGGAGGTGTGGAGCGCCACCGTCTTGTCCACGGTGACGGGTCGGCCCGGTGAGAAGGGGATGACCAGACGGTGGACCGCGCGCAGGCGGGCCGGACGGAGCTCCGACGAGGCCGGCGCCCCCCCGCCGACGACCCTCGTCCGGGCGGCCAGGGCGACGGAGATGTCCGACGTGCTGGTCCGGCAGGTCAGCCAGACCGTATGGGGTTCATGGGCGCCGGTGTGCACATGGGTCACATGGTGGCGGTTGAGGGCGCGGTAACGGTGCACGTTGCCGTTGATCACCTCACCGTCGATCGAGCTTTCGATCTCGATCTCACCCGACCAGTCCTCGGCCGTGACGACCGTGCGCAGCGCGGCCAGATGAGGATCCCCCATGTGCACCAGTCGGAGCTGCTCGACGCTGAGCACCCTCCCGTCGTCCGTCCGGTGGCGGAAGGAGCGGGTGAGCGTGCCGCGCCGCAGGTCCAGGGTGTGCCTGTGGTCCAGGAGCGTGTGCGCGCCGGGGGAGACCCACGGGCCCCACGCTGTCCCGGAGCGGCGCAGCCGGAATCGGAGCAGCAGCCAGTTCGGGAGGTTGACCATGTCCTCGTTGACCACCTGCCGCCCCGCGACGGTCGACCGCAGACGGTTGTAGCAGCCGGCCACGTAGGTCGCCGGGTAGTGCACCAGGCCGGCCCGGCACTCGGGCCACGCGCCGCGCGTGGCGAAATAGCCGTTGCCCAGGGTGCAGAGGGACTCACGCAGCTGTTCGGCGGCGGGGTCGTAACCCGTCCACTCCCACGTCCAGTCCGACATGCGCCGCCCTTCGCTCTCCTCCCGAGGTCTGAGGGACCGGGTGTGTACGGCTCGTCTCAGACCGGTTGCGGAACGACGGCGACCGGGCAGTCCGAGTGGTGCAGGAGGACGTGGGCGACCCTCCCGAGCTGCAGACCGAAGTGCCCGTGTCGCCGCTGGGCGCCTACGACGATGAGGTCGGCCCCGGCTGACTCCTCGAGGAGAATCCGATGGGCGGGACCTTCGACCGGCCGGCGCTGGACGTCGACCCGCGGGTGCTCTCGTACGGCCTCGCGCAGCGCGTCCTCGATGCCCGCGGACGCCCGCTCCTCGCGCAGTCGGGCGGCGTCGTCCGCGATCAGCATGTGGTCCACCGGTTCCTGCGACGGATTGCGCCAGGCCCGTACGGCCGTCAGGGCGCAACCGCGCACCTCGGCCTCGCGGACGGCGAACCTCACCGCCGCCGCGCTGCCGGTCGCGTCACCGATCCCCACCACGATGCGGCCGAGGGCTGCCCGGCGGTTCGGTTCCGCGCCGCGGACCACGACGACCGGGCAGACGGCCCGTGCCGCGACCGCGAGGCTCACGGAACCCAGGAGCATCCCGGCGATCTCGCCTCGCCCGCGTGAGCCCGTGACCAGGGCGAACGCCTCGGGACCCGCCTGCAGCAGCGCGGACACGGCGTCCTGGGGCAGTGCCTCGCCCGACACCTTCACCTCGGGATGCCGGCGGCGGGCCCGTTCCACGCAGGAGGCGACGATGTGCTCGGCCATGATCTCCTCGGCCGGGCGGTCCGTGGTGAAGGACGGCTGGGCTCCCTCGTAGATCTCCCACAGGGACGCGTGGACGAGGCGAAGGGGCAGCCCGTGGCGTGCCGCCTCGTCCACGGCCCAGTCCACCGCGGCCAGACTGGAGTCCGATCCGTCGACACCCACGACCAGTGGGAGGTCCATCGCCGTCACCGCCTTCTTGCCGCCCGGTGGCCGGGGTCCCCCTGTGAATACCGTCGCACTGCCTGCTCGGCACCGCGACACGCCATCGGGCCGTGCGGGACGGGGCCGTCACGCTGCACGGGCCCGTCCACGACACGTCGCTCATCCCGGTCGCGGAGCGCCTCGTCCACGGCACGGAGGGCGTGGTGGATGTCGAGCCGCACCTCAGCGGGGCGGACTCCAACCCGGCCGGAACATGCCCGACCGGGTGGCCGCCGTGGGCGCGGGTGGCCCTCCGGTTCACCTCGCGGGGCGGGTGAACCGGTGGCGGTCTACTGGTCCGCCGGGGTGATGCGGCGGCCGGTGAGGGTTGCGGGCCGGATCGACACCCACATGTCGCGCTCGCCGCCCGCCCAGGGAGTGGCGTGCGCGTGCTCGCTGAGCCTGCGTACGGCCTCGGGCTCCGTCACCACGTGCGCGGGGCCCACGGCGAGCACGCTCCAGCCCTGGCTCAGGGCCTCGTCCAGGTGGTCGACCTCGAAGGCGACCTCCGTCTCCGCGGCCGCTGCGGGCAGAGAGTCGGGGGCGGTGCGGAAGACGATGGCGTCGTCGACGATCTGGTAGTTGACCGGTACGACCGCCGGGTGGCCGTCGCGCGTCGACAGAGAGACACGCCCCACGCCGTGCGTGGACAGCAGCGTGCGGCACTCCTGCGGGCTCAGGTCCCGCAGTTGGGGGTGCAGCAGCGCGTGGCCCTGACCGGGCGGCAGATCGGCGCCTCCGCCGCGCAGTGCCGCGACCGTGGTGCCGAGTGCGTCGGCCAGCCGGATGAGAGTCGCGAGACTCGGGTCGGCGGGTCGCTCCTCCACGTAGGCGAGGTACTCGGGCGACATCCTGGCACGGCGCGCCGCTTCCACCAGGCTCAGCCCCTGCCGTCGGCGTTCGGCCCTCACGCGCCGTCCGATGTCGCCGGGATCGGTCGCTCTCGTCGGCCGCGGAGCGGTGAATTCAGTCTCCGCCTCGCCTGCGTCCCGCAGTGGCTCGCGGGTGGCCGCCGGCTGTTCCTGCGGCTGTTCATGTTCGAGATGGCGGACGTGGGCGTCGGGCCCGGGGAACACGAGCGTGACTTCGTCCGTGTCCGACCAGCGCACGTCGTAGGGGGGAGTTCCGTCCGCGTGGTGGAGTCCGACGATTTCGCCGTCGCGCCTGGCGGCGCCGGTCGCCGGACTGTCGATGACGAGTTGGTCGCCGAGGTGAGCTCGCATGGCCGCCGCCCTCTCCTCAGAATGGTGCTGTATCCAACCTGCCACGCGGGCCACACTCCCGCGCGGGGCGGCTGCCCTGTCTTCGCGAGGCGGCCGGCACGTTCCCGGGAGGCGACATGCATCACCGAACGGTCGAGGAGCTCATGAGCCGGGACGTCGTCCGGGCACGGCGGGACACGCCGTTCAAGGAACTCGTCAGACTGCTGGAGGACAACGGCGTTACAGCCGTGCCCGTGGTGGACGAGATGGACCGTCCGCTGGGCGTGGTGTCCGAGGCCGACCTGCTCCGCAAGTGCGCCGACCAGGCCGACCCCTCGGGCAGGACACCCGTCCCGCACCTGGAGGCCTGGGAACGGGCCAAGGCCGAGGGCTCCCGCGCCGAGGAGCTGATGTCCGCACCCGCGGTGTGCGCACGCCCGGAGTGGTCCGTGGTCGAGGCCGCCCGGCTCATGGAGACCCAGCACGTCAAACGGCTGCCTGTGGTGGACGAGGCGGACCGGCTCCTCGGCATCATCAGCCGCGGTGATCTGCTGCGCATCTTTCTCCGCCGTGACGAGGCCATCCGCGAGGAGATCACCGGCGACCTCCTGCGGCGCACCCTGGGACTAGATCCTCGGGACGTGAGCGCGGAGGTGCGCGAGGGGCGGGTGACCCTCACCGGCACCGTCGAGTACAGGAGTCTGATCCCCGTCATCGAGCAGTTGTGCCGTGGCGTCGACGGCGTGGTGTCGGTCTCCGGAGATCTCTCCTACCAGAAGGACGACTCCCGGGATGCGTCCACCGACGCGTGAGCCGGCGGCGAACCAGCCCTCGGCACGGGCTGCGAGCGGCGGCACTCCTTCTCCGCGGCCGAGGGCCGAGTGTCCCCCGCAGAACCGGCGAGCGGCCCGGGAAGCCGGCTGCTTGCCGCCCCCATCTGTCGCGGGGGAGTCACATCTGGGGGACGACGGCGACCGGACACGGAGCGTGATGCAGGAGTGCGTGGTTGACCAGGCCGAGCTGCAGGCCCGGATGCCCAAGTCGCCGACGGGCGCCCACGACCAGCAGGTCCGCCGTCGACGCTGCCTCCAGCAGTGCCGTGCGCGCCGGTTTCTCGGCCAGCATTCGGCTCACCTCCACGTCCCGGTGCCTTTCAGCGGGGTGGCGCAGCGCGTCGTCGAGAACCTGGGCCGGCGGGCGCCGGTGGGCTTCCAGGAACCACGACGGTGCCTGTGCGGTCGTACAGGCGCCGGACGGTGCGCTCCAGGCGTGTACCGCCACCAGCCGGCAGCGTCGCACCTTCGCCTCGCGCAACGCGAAGTCGACGGCCGTGCCACTGCCCTCCCCGTCCTCGACGCCCACCACGACGTCTCCGAACCGGGCGGCGCGATGCTCCGGGGAGCCGCGCACCACCACGACCGGACAGTCGGCGCGTGCCGCCACGGCGAGGCTGACCGAGCCCAGGAGCATGCCGGCGAGGTCTCCGAGTCCCCTGGACCCGAGGACCAGCGCGAAGGCGTTGCGGCCCTTGCCGACCAGGGCCGAAGCCGCGTCCTCGTGCGAGACCTCGCTGGTCAACCGGATGGCCGGGGCCCCCTTCCGGGCACGCGCCGAGGCATCGCTGAGCACCTGGGACGGTTCCCGCTCTCCGGTCGCCGCGTGCAGCAGATGGAGCGGGACCCCGTGGCGCAGCGCTTCGGCGGCCGCCCAGTCGACCGCTTCCAGGCTCGCCTCCGATCCGTCGACGCCCGTCACCAGAGGAATCGTCACCGCACCTGTCTCCTCTCGCGCCGGATTCCACGGCTTTTGCCCCGCGTGCGCCGCGGTGAGCACCAGGGGATCCTCGAAGGGGAGATACGCCTCGCGCCCGGCCCGCGGGTGACGGGCGGAACGTGCACCCGGTCGCCTCCTCGTCCGCCACCCCCTCCAGCTTCTTACGAGACGGAGACCGTCGCCATGGCACCATTCGTCACCGCAGGTCCTACGTCGTCTCCGAGCCACCGGCCGCGGCCCGCCGGGCCGCCGGCTCGCGGACGAGGACGCCCCTCGTGAGCGCGTCCCTGCCACCGCCGTTCCTCATGACCGAGTCCCACCTTCACGCGACTCCGGCCGACGCGTCCGCCCCCCGCCGGGGTGCCCGGCAGGACAGCCGGCCGCTGGAGCGCGTCAAGGCGTGCGAGACCCACTCCGCGACGCTGTTCTTCGCGGGCGATCGGGTCTACAAGCTCAAGAAGCCGGTCGATCTGGGATTCCTGGACTACACCACGGCCGCGGCACGCCGTGTCGCATGCGAGCGCGAAATCACGCTCAACCGCCGGTTCGCCCCCGATGTCTACATCGGTCTGGGCGAGTTCCGCAGCCCCGAGGCGCAGGAGCCCGAACCGGTCGTGGTGATGCGCCGCATGCCGGAACACCGCCGCCTCTCCCATCTCGTACGGGCAGGAGCCGACGTGGACGACGTCCTGCGGGCCGTCGCCCGGCACCTGGCGGCGTGGCACGCGGCCGCACCCCGTGGCCGCGATGTGGACGAACAGGGCACGCAAGAGGCGCTGTCGGCACGGTGGGAGGCGAGCTTCGCGCAGCTGAACGCGCTGGCCGCGGAGGGAGCCGTACCCGACTGCGTGACGGAGATCGAGCGGCTGGTGCGCCGCTATGTCGCCGGTCGCAAGCGGCTGTTCGACTGTCGCATCGAGCAGGGGCGGGTGGTCGACGGCCACGGCGACCTGCTGGCCGAGGACGTGTTCTGCCTCGACGACGGCCCCCGGGTCCTGGACTGCCTGGAGTTCGACGATCGCCTCCGCTACGTCGACGGCCTGGACGACGCCGCCTTCCTCGCCATGGACCTGGAACAGCTCGGCGCTCCGGAGGCAGCGGCGTACTTCCTCGCCCGGTACGGCGAGTACGCGGCGGATCCCGCCCCTCCTTCCCTGTGGCACCACTACGTCGCCTACCGCGCCGTCGTCCGTGCCAAGGTCTCGGTGATCCAGAGCCGCCAGGGCGCGTCCGGCGCGGACGCGGCGTCGCGGCGACTGGCCGCCATGGCGCTGCGCCACCTGCGCGCTTCCGCGGTCTGCCTCATCCTCGTCGGCGGTCTTCCGGGCAGCGGGAAGTCCACGCTCTCCGGAGCGCTGGCCGACCGGCTGGGCGTCACCCTGCTCAGCAGCGACCGCATCCGCAAGGAACTGGCGGGCATCCCGGCCGAACAGTCCGCCGCGGCCGCCTACGGCGAAGGGCTGTACACGCCCGAATGGACGGCCAGGACGTATGCCGCCCTGCTCGACCGGGCGGCGCTGCTGCTGTCCTCCGGCGAGTCCGTCGTACTGGACGCCACCTGGTCCGATTCCGTCCAGCGTCAGGCGGCGGTGCAGGTGGCGCAGCGCACCAGCGCCGAACTGGTGGCCCTGCACTGCCGTGTTCCGGCCGACGTGTCGGCGGCCCGCCTGCTCACGCGCGCCCCCGGGGCCTCCGACGCCGGTCCGGAGACGGCCGGCGCCATGGCCGCGAAGGAACCGGCGTGGCCCGAGGCGGTCCCGGTCGACACCAGTGGCGCACTGGAGTCCGCCGTCTCTCGCGCGCTGGCCGTGGTCCGCCCGTGGGGCACGGATCAGGCCCCGGTCTTCCGCCGCCCGTACATGGAGCCGGACTGAGGACACGGACGACCGTGTTGCCCGGGGGCGCCGTGGGAGCGACGGTGGAGGTGGGGGAGCAAGGAGCGAATGCGGTGCGAGCCCTCGTCTACCACGGCCCTGCGCACGTCTCCTGGGACACCGTTCCCGATCCCGTGATCGAGGAGGCGACCGACGCGATCGTGCGCGTCGACGCCACCACCGTCTGCGGCACCGATCTCCACATCAGGCGGGGCGACTTCCCCGAGGTGAAGCCGGGGACGGTACTCGGACACGAAGCCGTCGGCGAGGTCGTGGAGATCGGCGACCAGGTCCATCACCTGCGTCCCGGAGATCAGGTGATCGTGTCGTCCGTCTCGGCCTGCGGTGGCTGCCCGCAGTGCCGCGACGGCAGGTACGGGCAGTGCGGCGGCGGAGGCGGATGGCTCCTGGGGAACCTGGTCAACGGCGCCCAGGCGGAGTTGGTGCGCGTGCCGTTCGCCGATCACTCCACCACCCGGCGGCCCGCCGACCTCGCGCTGCACGACGCGGTGCTGCTCGCCGAACTCCTCCCGACCGCGTACGAGGTCGGCGTGCGCAATGGGCACGTCTGCCCGGGCGACACCGTCGTCGTGGTGGGCGCGGGTCCCGTCGGGCTGGCCGCCGTGATACTCGCGCGGCTGTACTCGCCGCGCCGGATCATCGTCGTCGACCTGGCCGGCGCTCGGCTCGAGAGCGCCGCCCGCCTGGGCGCGGATGCCGCCGAATCACCGGGGAAGATGATCGCCGACCTGGCCGAGGGGCCGGGCGCGGACGTGGTCATCGAAGCGTCGGGCGATCCGGAAGGCTTCGTGCTGTGCACGCGCGCCGTCCGCGCAGGAGGGCACATCGCCAACATCGGCACGCACGGCAAGCCGGCGACGCTCCACCTGGAATCCCTGTGGCGCAAGAACGTGACGATCAGCACCGGCCAGGTGGACACCTCTTCCACATCGTGGCTGCTGGAGCTGATGAGGTTCGGACACCTGCCCGTCTCCCGGCTGGTGACCCACACCTTCGGTCTCGACCGGATGGAGGATGCCTACGAGGTATTCGCGCACGGCACCAGCACGGGAGCCCTCAAAGTGGTCCTGCATCACGAGCGCGCCGCTCAATGAGACGGGTCCGCGGCACACGGACGGGCGCTGCCGGTGCCGGGGCGTGGCGGCTTCAGGGCGCTGGTGCCGGGCTCGGCCGACCGGGCCGCGCCACGGGCGCTGCTCGCCGTCGTACGACGCGACACCCGGTCATGACCGGTCGGTCGTCCTGCCGACCAGGAACCGTGCCGCGTCGGACAGCGTGGTCAGCTCCGGGTAGTCCTCCTCGTCGATACGGACTCCGGTGCGCTCGGACAGCAGTTCCACCAGGCTGAGGAAGTCGAGCGAATCCAGTTCGAGCACGTCGCGGAACTTGTCGTCCGGTTCGACCGCAGCGAAGTCGGCGTCGGGGATGATCCGTGTGATCGACTCCTTGATCACCGACATGGCGTCCGCGTTGTTCAGGGGCTTCATCCGGCTCACAGCTCCTCGGGTTTCTGCAGCAGGCGGTCGACGGCCGTGAGGTAGCGCGCTCCCACGGCTCCGTCCGTGGCTCGGTGGTCGGCTGCGAGGGTCGCGGTCACGACGGGACGCACGCCGAGCATGCCGCTCGCGGCCCAGGGCCGCTCGACGACCGCTCCGAAGCCGACCAGGGCCACCTGGGGCGGGTGCACGACCCCGAACACCGCCTCCACGCCCTGGTCGCCCAGGTTGGTGACGGTCAGGGTGGCGCCGGTCGTCTCGCTGCCGCGCAGCCGTCCGCGGCGGGCTCGTTGGACGAGGTCCTTGAGGCGGGCCATGAGGGCGTCGGGCGGAAGTGTGCCGGCACCGTGGATCACCGGCGCGAGCAGTCCGCCCTGCCGGAGCGACACCGCGACGCCGAGGTTGATCTCGGAAGCCGGGACGAATGCGTCGTTCTGCCAGTATCCGTTGAGAGCCGGCACGTCGCGAGCCGCCAGGGCGGCGGCTTTGAGGAGCAGGGCCGCGGGCACGAGGCGGTCGGCGGGCGGACGACCGCGGTTGATCCGCCGCAGCCATTCCTCAACCGCCGCGAGGCCGATGGTGGTGGAGAGGTAGTAGTGCGGGATCTCCCGTTTGGAGCGGCTCATGAGGTCGGCGATGGCGCGGCGCATGGCGACCGTACGATCCTCAGGGCG
>NZ_JBLEBI010000169.1:0-14846 GCF_047340315.1 Streptomyces sp. AF1A | reverse complement strand
CCACTCCCCCGGATCCGGCGCCGTCGAACCCGGGCTCTCCCTGGTGATCATCACACCGCGCGACGACGTCGCCGTGCACGCGCCGGATCCACGCGCCGCCGAGCCCCTCATGGCCTCCGGCACACCCCACCTGTACGCGGGCGTCGTGGAGGGAACGGGCGTCGTCGGCCCGCTCGTCCTGCCCGGCGAGTCGGCCTGCGCCGGCTGCCTGCACGAGGACCGCACGGACCGGGACCCCGCCTGGCCCCGGCTGATCGCCCAGTGGCGCTCCGGCCGGGCCCGCCAGGTCGGCGCCTGCGACCTGACCCTGTCCACCGCGGTCGCCGGACTGGCCGCGGCACACGCCCTGGTCTTCCTCGACGGCGGATCGCCGTCGAGCACAGGAGCCCGCTGGGAGGTGTCCCTACCCGGCCTGAACTGGCATTCCCGCCCGGTCTGGCCCCATCCGGCATGCGGCTGCGGTGCGGCGGACAGAGCCAAGGGAGAGCACTCCTCAACCGACGGCCGGCGACGCGCGACAATGGCGGTGCAACGGCCGTCGACGGAGCCGGCACACGAAGCAGGCGCGGCGCGGCCGACTGGGACCTGGAGGGCGCATGTCTGATCTTCCCCGGAAGGCGGTCACCCGTACCGCCAAGCTCGCCGCGCTCCCGCTCGGCTTCGCCGGCCGGGCGACCTGGGGGCTGGGCAAGCGGATCGTGGGCGAGTCCGCGGAGATCGTCGGCCGGGAGCTGCAACAGCGGACGGCGGAGCAGCTGTTCAAAGTGCTCGGCGAGCTGAAGGGCGGGGCGATGAAGTTCGGGCAGGCCCTGTCCGTCTTCGAGTCCGCGCTGCCCGAGGAGATCGCCGGCCCCTACCGCGCGGCCCTGACCAAGCTGCAGGAGGCGGCCCCGCCGATGCCGACCCGTACCGTGCACGCGGTGCTGGAGGAGCGGCTGGGCCCGGACTGGCGCGACCTGTTCGAGGAGTTCGAGGACAAGCCGGCGGCCGCGGCCTCCATCGGCCAGGTGCACCGCGCGGTGTGGCACGACGGCCGCGAGGTGGCGGTCAAGGTGCAGTACCCGGGCGCCGGCGAGGCCCTGCTGTCCGACCTCGGCCAACTGAGCCGGTTCGCCCGGCTGTTGGGTCCGCTCATCCCCGGCATGGACATCAAGCCGCTGATCGCGGAGCTGAGGGACCGCGTTTCCGAGGAGCTGGACTACGGCCTGGAGGCCCAGGCCCAGGCGGCGCACGCGCAGGAGTTCGCGGACGACCCGGACGTGGTGGTTCCGGCGGTGGTCCACCAGTGCGACCAGGTTCTGGTCACCGAGTGGATCGAGGGCCTCCCGCTGTCCGAGGTCATCTCGGACGGCACCCAGGTGCAGCGCGACCGTGCCGGTCAGCTCCTGGCCCGCTTCCTCTTCTCGGGCCCGGCCCGCACCGGCCTGCTGCACGCCGACCCGCATCCGGGCAACTTCCGGCTGCTGCCCGGCGGCCCGGCCGGTGAGGACGACTGGCGCCTCGGCGTCCTCGACTTCGGCACGGTCGACCGGCTCCCCGGCGGCCTGCCGGCGCCGATCGGGATCTCCCTGCGGCTGACGCTGGACGGCGACGCGGAGACGGTCTACGAACATCTGTGCACGGAGGGATTCGTCAAGGAATCCATAGAGCTGGATCCCGACGCGGTCCTCGACTATCTGCTGCCGATCATCGAGCCCGCCCGGGTCGACGCGTTCACCTTCACCCGTTCCTGGATGCGCAGCCAGGCGGCCCGCATCGCCGACCCCCGGTCCCCCGCCTACCAGCTGGGCAAGCAGCTCAACCTGCCGCCCGCCTATCTGCTGATCCACCGGGTGACCCTGAGCACCATCGGCGTGCTGTGCCAACTGGGCGCCACGGTGCGGCTCCGCGAGGAACTGGAGGAGTGGCTCCCGGGGTTCGTCGCTGAAGCAGACGCGGAGGAGGAGCAACCGGCAGCGGAGGCCTGATCCTGGCGTTCGCACGTCCGTGCGTCCGTGCGTCCGATGCGGTCATCGCGCGCGGCGTCCGTGCGGCTGATGCGGTCATCGGGCGTGGGAGGGAGGGGGCCCGGGGTGAGAAGTCACCACCACGCCGAGTCCAGCCGCCCCTCGATCGCCCGCAGGTTCTCCCGGGAGCAGGCGTCGCAGAAGTACTGGCGGATGCCGTTCTCCACGGAGCAGGTCCAGGTGACCGGCGGGGAGCCGGCGGCGGGGGTGCCGCAGCGGGCGCACACCAGAGGCAGCCCGTGCTCCATGGTGGAGCCGCCCTGATCACTTCCGCCGGGAAGACTCGTCACCCGCTGACGATAACTCCATGACCGGCCGATCGCCGTGCACAACGCACCGCGGGGGCCGGTCCGTTCGGCCGGACCGGCCCCCGCGCAGAAGGACATCGCCTCCCTGGGCCGGGAGGCCGCCGCTTCTCAGGTGTGATCGTTACTGCATGACCGCCATGGCGAGCGCGCGGCGGGCGCGCAGCGAGGCGCGCTCGGCCCGGCGCTGCATGCGCTGGGCGACGGCCAGGCGCACGGCCCGGCGTTCCCGCTCGGCGTCATGGAGTCGGTCGTGCATATGCGCACGAGCCAGGGCTTCTTGCATGAGTTGCATCTCTCGGGTCCTGTTCTGGCGCGCTTCGGTCGCGCCGCTGGTGGTGAAGTCTGTGGTCGCGGAGCCGGCGGGCTCGCTGGTGGACGGCTTCATCGGGGCCTGCTTCTGGGGGTCGTGCGTGAGGGGGCGGTCGATCGTTCCTGCGGTGTTCATGCCGTGACCGGGTTCTTCCGCGGGCGGCCACGCGGCCGCTTCCGGGCGACGACGACACCCTGGACGAACAGCTCGCCACCCCAGACGCCCCAGGGCTCACGCCGCTCCTTGGCGCCGGCGAGGCAGGCCTCGATCAGCGGGCAGGTGCGGCAGAGGGACTTGGCGTATTCGACGTCCGCCGGCGACTCCGCGAAGAAGACCTCCGGGTCGTAGGAGCGGCAGGGGACGGGTACACCGAGGTTCTCGATGGCGTCGTCGAGCGCGGTGAGCGCGGTGAGGGGGGTCAAGGTGGAGTCCTCCGTGAGGCCGGGCGGGGGGATCGTCTGTGAAGGCGGTACGGACGGGGCGTGCGCTTCGAGTTGCACGGTTCGTCTTCCTCGTCTGGTCGGGTCCGGCCGGTTGGCCGGGTGTCGGCTTGGTACCGGGTTCTTTTCTTGTCCCGAGGCCCCTTCGCTCTGTCGTCCCCGTTCGGGGAAAACAGAAGGGCCGCGGATCCCGGATGGGGTTCCGCGGCCCTGAAGGCGCCGGCCTGATCGGCGATCAGGCTGGATCACTCCAGGGTTCTGGCCCACGGAAGGCCCACATCAGGTGGTGCTGCGTCGTCTGCTTCCGGAATCCGGCACCGGCCGCCGCAAGGGCATAGGCGTGTGCCTGTGCCACTACTGCTTCCAGTGCCTTGGTCGGTCGCACATTGCGCTCGCGGACGGGAAGGCCCGCGAGAGACAGGGAGGACGCCGGACGCACGGCACGGATGCCGGACAGACCGGTGCCCTGCTGCGAGGCGCCGAGCATGCACGTGGAGACGGCCGAGCGATCGGTCAGTTTGGCCGTGCTGATGGTGCTGATGTTGATGCTGATCACTGGACTCGCCTCCTCTCGGCGTCTCGGGGACCGGGTGAACCGGTCCGCTCGGGTATGCAAGTACATCACGGAATCGGCGCCTTGGAGAAGGCCGCTGTTTCCGTGCCTAGAACCTATGGGGATTGCTGGGGCGGGCGCAAACTATTTTTTCGACGAGTTCGTATCAGTCGTCCTCATCGCCTTCCTCGGGCTCCTGGCCTGCGCAGATGGCCAGTACGTCGGCTCCGTAGCTGCGCAGCTTGCGGCTGAGGACGCCGGGGATGCGGGAGAGTTCGGCGGGGTTCTCGGGACGTGCCTCGGCGATGGCCATGAGGGTGCGGTCGGTGAAGACGCAGAAGTCCGGCTGCCCGCTGCGCTCGGCCTGGACGGCACGCCACTCCCGCAGCCGTTCGTAGAGTCCTTCGTCCATGTCGGAGGGGCAGTCCTCGCAGCGCATCAGCTTCATCTCGCCCGCGTCGGTGAGGGTGCGCCCGCAGACCCGGCAACGGGCGGGGGTCCGCTGGGTGCGCCGGGGGGCGGCGACGGAGGCGCCGGTGCTGCCGCGGTCGACGCCTCCGGCGGCGCCGGCGCCGCCGCGGCCGACGGTGGGGGCGGTGCCGGGGCGCAGGCCGTCGAGGAAGCGGCTGGGTCTGCGGTTGGGGCGGCCGCCGGGTGAGCGGGACAGGGCCCAGGAGACGTGGAGCCGCTCGCGGGCGCGGGTGACGCCGACGTAGAGGAGGCGGCGTTCCTCCTCGATCTGCTCGTCCGTCCGGGCGTAGGTGATGGGCAGCATGCCCTCGGCGATGCCGACCAGGAAGACGACGTCCCACTCGAGGCCCTTGGCGGCGTGCAGGGAGGCGAGGGTGACGCCCTGGACGGTCGGGGCGTGCTGGGCGTTCGCCCGCTCGTCCAGTTCCGTCACGAAGTCGCCGAGGGTGGCGCCGGGCCTGGCGGCGGCGAGGTCGTGGGCGAGGTTGACGAGGGCGGCGAGGGATTCCCAGCGCTCTCTGACGGCGCCGGAGCCGGCCGGTGGCTCGGTGGTCCAGCCTTCTCCGGACAGGACGGCACGCACCTGGGAGGGCAGGTCGACGGCGTCGTCGAGGAGGGAGTCGTTGCCGCCGAAGCGGGCGGCGCCGCGCAGGGCGATGCCGGCCTTGCGCACCTCGGGCCGGTCGAAGAAGCGCTCGGCGCCGCGCAGTTGGTAGGGGACGCCGGCGTCGGCGAGTGCCTGCTCGTAGGTCTCGGACTGGGAGTTCGTGCGGAACAGGACGGCGATCTCGGCGGCGGGCACGCCCGCGTCGATGAGTTCGCGGATGCGGCGGGCCGCGCCCTCGGCCTCGGCGGGCTCGTCGGTGTACTCGGTGTAGACGGGTTCGGGGCCGGCGGGGCGCTGGGAGACCAGTTCCAGCCGGTGGTCGGCGGCGCGGCCGCGGGCCTGGGCGAGCAGGCCGTTGGCGAGGTGGACGACCTGGGGGGTGGAACGGTAGTCGCGCACGAGTTTGACGACGGTGGCGCCGGGATGGCGGAGGCGGAAGTCGAGGAGGTGGTCGGGCGTTGCGCCGGTGAACGAGTAGATCGTCTGGCTGGCGTCGCCGACGACGCACAGGCTGTCGCGCTCGCCGAGCCACAGGTCCAGGAGCCGCTGCTGCAGGGGGCTGACGTCCTGGTATTCGTCGACGACGAAGTGCTGGTACTGGGCGCGGACCTGTTCGGCGACGTCGTGCCGGTCCTGGAGGATGGCGACGGTCAGCAGCAGGACGTCCTCGAAGTCGATCACGGCGCGGTCGCGTTTGAGGTCTTCGTAAGCCGCGTAGAGGTGCGCGATCTCGGCGGGGTCGCGGGGTGCCTCGCGGCCGGCCTTCGCAGCCGCGTAGGGGTAGTCGGCGGGGATGGTCTGGGTGACCTTGGACCATTCGATCTCGGCGGTGACGTCGCGCAGCTCGTTGCGGTCGAGCCTGGTGCCGAGGGCGGCGGCTGCGTCGGCGACGAGCTGGATCTTGCGGTCGACGAGCCGGGGCATGCCGCCGCCGATGGCTTTCGGCCAGAAGTACTGCAGCTGGCGCAGGGCGGCCGAGTGGAAGGTGCGGGCCTGGACGCCGTGGGCGCCGAGCTGGCGCAGCCGGCCGCGCATCTCTCCGGCGGCGCGGTTGGTGAAGGTGACGGCGAGCACACTGGAGGGCTGCAGGATGCCGGCGCGCACGCCGTAGGCGATGCGGTGGGTGATCGCCCGGGTCTTGCCCGTGCCCGCTCCGGCCAGTACGCACACCGGGCCGTGCAGGGCGGTGGCCACCTCGCGCTGCTCGGGGTCGAGCCCTTCGAGCACCGCGTCGGCCGTTTCGGGTGCCTGCGGGAAAAGGGTGGAGTGCGTTGCTGCTGTCACACGGCCATGCTGCCAGGTCGTCCGGGACGGCTGTGCCGGTTGTCCACAGGGGGACATTGGTTGTCGTACTAATGCGGCAGGTGTCACAGTCGCGGCGCATACCCCCTACGGGAATGGGGGGCGGGTGGCGGCGCATACCCCCTACGGGAATGGGGGGCGGGTGGCTTACGTTCACCCCCTGGACGACGTTTTCCGAGCTGCCTGAGGAGCGCGAGAGACATGCAGGGAACTGTGACGATGTACAGCACGACTTGGTGCGGTTACTGCCGGCGGCTGAAGAGCCAGCTGGACCGGGAGGGCATCGCCTACACCGAGATCAACATCGAGCAGGACCCCGAGTCCGCGGCCTTCGTGGAGAAGGCGAATGGCGGAAACCAGACGGTCCCGACCGTGCTCTTCGCGGACGGCAGCACGCTGACCAACCCGTCGCTGGCTCAGGTGAAGCAGAAGCTCGCCGCGTGATGTTCCGCGGTTTGCCGCGGTGATCGCAGCAGAGCGGCCCCCGATGCGTCGGGGGCCGCTCCGCTGTGTCCTCTCGGGCGGGCTCCGCTGTGTCCTCTCGGGTGTCGTGTCCCGTACCGCGGTGTCGCGTCACAGGAGCCGTCGCCGGTAGGCGGCAGCCCGGCAGGAGTCGGCGGGCGGCCGCGCGGACCTGCTTCCAGCACGGGGGCGGGTTCTGCGGGGTATGTCGGCCGCACCGCGCCTGCCGCCCGTGCAGGCGGGCGCGGAGGCGGCTCGCCGGTACCCCGCGGCCGCTGTTCGCCTGGCCCAGGACGGTGTGGTCGGGGGCCGGTCGCGACGACGATCAGCGGACCGCCGGGCGAGACGGGCCGGATGCTCCCGTACCGGCCGCCCGGCCGCCGTGCCGCCTCAGACGGAGCTGCGCACCGGCAGCGGCTTGCCGTACCACATCTCGATCAGTCGGGCGGCGATGGAGATGCCGTAGGGCGGCAGCACGTCGCCGGACTCGAAGGCCTGGTGGAGTTCCTCCCGGGAGAACCAGCGGGCCTCGTGGATCTCGTCGCCGTCGACGTCGATCTCGGTGGAGGTGGCACGGGCCATGAAGCCGAGCATCAGGCTGGACGGGAAGGGCCAGGGCTGGCTGGCGACGTACTCGACGGGGCCTACGGCGACGCCGACCTCCTCGGACACCTCGCGGCGCACCGCGTGCTCGATGGACTCGCCGGGTTCGACGAAGCCGGCGAGCGTGGAGAAGCGGCCCTCGGGCCAGTGGACCTGGCGGCCGAGGAGGATGCGGTCGTCCTCGTCGGTGACGGCCATGATCACGGCCGGGTCGGTGCGCGGGTAGTGCTCGGCGCCGCAGGCGGGGCAGCGACGGATGTGGCCGGCGGCGGCAATGACGGTGCGCTCGCCGCAGCGGGAGCAGAAGCGGTGGGTGCGTTGCCAGTTCTCCAGGCCGACGGCGTGCACCATGAGCCCGGCGTCGCGCGGCGACAGCAGCAGGCCCGCCTCGCGCAGGCCCGCCGGGCGCGCGGACTGGTCGATGCGGCCGGGCAGCGCGTCCTTCTGGAGGGCGAAGTAGGCCACGCCTTCCTCGTCGATGCCGAGGAAGTAGCGGTGCGCCTCGGTGAGGGGGGCCTCGAAGGACGGCGTCATGACGAGTTCGGTCCGGCCGTCGGGGGTCTCGTCGATGAGCACCTGGCCGCCGGAGACCACGAAGCAGCGGGTCGTGGGGTGGCTCCACGCCGCCGCGAGCCAGGCCTCGTCCAGCCGGTGGTGGGCGGCGCGGTCGATGCCGCTCGGGGCGGTCAGCGAGATGGGTCGGTCGGCTGTGTGGTCGGTGCAGGTGGTGGTCACGGGTGCTTCCAACTCCCCCAGTACGGCGTTTTCGGTCGGGCGGCGGTTCGGCGGGTCGTAGGACGGGCCCGGGCGGGACGGTGGGGCGGTTTCTCCAGTGTGCCCCCGCGTGCGATGCGCTTCCGTGTGGCGCCGGCCGGTCAGGGCGCGGCCCGCCAGGCGTCGGCGAGGTCGCCCCACAGGTAGGCGCTGGTCTCGACGCCCTTGAGGAGGAGGTCCAGTTCGACCTTCTCGTTGGGGGCGTGCCAGCCGTCGGAGGGGACGGAGATGCCCAGGAAGAGCACGGGGGCGCCGAGGACTTCCTGCAGGTCGGCGGCGGGTCCGGAGCCGCCCTCGCGGGTGAAGCGGACCGGGCTCTGGAAGGCCCGGCTCATGGCGCGGGTCAGGGACCGCAGGGCGGGGTGGTCGAGCGGGGTCAGGCAGGGCCGGGTGGCGGAGCCGAAGGCGATCTCCTGCCGGATCCCGGCGGGCACCTGCTCGGCGGCCCAGGCGCGGACGGCCTTCTCGATGTGGTCGGGGTTCGTCCGGCGACCAGCCGGAAGGACAGCTTCACCATGGCGGAGGACGGGATGATCGTCTTGCTGCCGGGGCCCTGGTAGCCGCCGCCGATGCCGTTGACCTCGGCGGTGGGGCGGGCCCAGATCCGCTCGAGGGTGGTGTGTCCGGCCTCGCCGTGGGTGGCGTGGGACCTGGCGGTGACCAGCCACCGCTGCTCGTCGAAGGGCAGTTCGGCGAACAGTTCGCGTTCGCGGTCGGTGAGCTCGACGATGCCGTCGTAGAAGCCGGGGATCGCCACGCGCGCGTGCTCGTCGTGGAGGGCCGCGACGAGGCGCGCGGCGGCGGTGGCCGGGTTGGGGACGGCTCCGCCGAAGGATCCGGAGTGGATGTCCTGGTCGGGGCCGTGGAGCCGGATCTCGCACTCGGCGAGGCCGCGCATGCCGGTGCACACCGTCGGGATGTCCTCGGCCCACATGCCGGTGTCGGAGACGATCACGGCGTCGGCGGCGAGCCGCTCGGCCCGCTGCTCCACCAGGGACCGCAAGTGCGGGGAGCCGGATTCCTCCTCGCCCTCGATCAGCAGCTTCAGGTTGACCGCGGGGGCGGTGCGGCCGGTGGCGGCGAGGTGGGCGCGGACGCCGAGTGTGTGGAAGAACACCTGTCCTTTGTCGTCGGCGGCCCCGCGCGCGTACAGGCGGTTCTCCCGGACGACCGGTTCGAACGGCTCGCTGTCCCAGCCGTCCTCGCGGGCGGCGGGCTGCACGTCGTGGTGGCCGTAGACGAGCACGGTGGGCGCCTGCGGGTCGTCGGAGGGCCACTCGGCGTAGACGGCGGGGGCGCCG
Organism: Streptomyces sp. AF1A; assembly: GCF_047340315.1. Taxonomy (NCBI): domain Bacteria; kingdom Bacillati; phylum Actinomycetota; class Actinomycetes; order Kitasatosporales; family Streptomycetaceae; genus Streptomyces; species Streptomyces sp. AF1A. The sequence goes on along the minus strand of NZ_JBLEBI010000169.1, from coordinate 5,709 downwards.
GGGGTGGGCCAGACCTCGACGGTCGGGAAGCCGGTCTCCTTCAGCTTGGCGGCGAGCCAGTCGGCGCTGCGCCGCACGTCGGGCGCGTGGTCGGGCTGGGCGGACACGGAGGGGATGCGCAGCCATGCGGTGAGGTCGGCGAGGAAGGCGGTGCGGTGCTGCTCGATGTACGTGCGGACGGCGCTGTCCGGGGTCTGGCTCATGCACTCGAGCCTATCGGCCCGCGCCGGCGTCGCCGGCGGAGGTTCGTCACACTCAGGTTCCGCGTGGTAGCGCTTCGATTGCGCCGGGTGCTCCTTCCGTTTCCGGTGCGCCGGGTGCCCTCTCCGCCTCGGCCGCGCCGGGTGCTGCCTGCGGCTCTCCCCTGAGCAGCCGCTCCAGCGCGGCCCGGTCCGGCAGGTTCCGGGGGCGGACGACCTCGCCGCTGCGCACGTACAGGAAGGCGGCGGTGACCGCGTCGAGCGGGACGCCCTGCTGCTCGGCCCAGGCCAGCCGGTACACGGCGAGCTGGAGCGGGTCGCCGGTGTGGGCGCGGCCGGTCTTCCAGTCCACGATCTCGTACGTGGCGGCCGCCCCGTCGCCGTGCCGGTACACGGCGTCGATGCGCCCGCGGACGACGCGCCCGGCGAGGGAGAGCTGGAAGGGCGCCTCGACGCGGTAGGGGGTGCGCCGGGCGTACTCGGTGCGTTCGAAGGCTTCCTTCAGGGCTTCCAGGTCGCTTTCGTCGGCGATCTCCGCGTCGCTGCCGGGCAGCTCCTCCGGCTCCAGCAGGGGCAGTGACAGCTCCTCGTAGCGGGCTTCGACCCAGGCGTGGAAGCGGGTGCCGCGGCGCGCGGCCGGCTGCGGCGGGCGCGGCATGGGGCGCGCGAGTTCCTGTGCGAGCCCGTCCGGGTCCTTGGCGAGGCGCAGCAGCTGGGACGCGGTCAGGCCGGCGGGCAGGGGCACGTCGGTGACGGTCCTGCGGGCGCGCAGCAGTTCTCCGGTGAGCGCGTCCAGGTCGCGGTCCCAGGAGGCGACGAGACGCGCCTCTTCGGGGGTGAGAGCCAACCGCTCCGGCTCGGCGGTGCGCGGGTGTGCGGTGGGTGCGGGCGCCTGGTGGGGGACGGTGGGCCGGCCGGCGCTCCAGGTGTCCCGGTCGGCGGGCTCGTCCGGGTGGGACGCGGCGGCCTCATCGGCGTACGGCGGCTCGTCCGAGTGGGACACGTCGTCGTATCTCGGCTCGTCCGGGTGGGGCGCGACAGTCTCGTCGGCGTACCGCGGCTCGTCCGCGTGGGACACGTCGTCGTACGGCGGCTCGTCCGGGTGGGGCGCGGCGGCCTCGTCGTCGTAGAGGTGCTCAGCGTCGTACTCGCCGTAGGGGTCCGCGTCCTCCGGTGGCGGGGGCCAGTCGGGGTCCTCGAAGGCGGCGGGGTCGTGGGTGGCCGGCGGGGGGCCGTCCTGGGCGGCGAGGTCGTCCAGGTGGGCGAGGACCGTCTCGGCGGCGGCGCGGCGGCGGGCCAGGGCCGCGTCGTCGAGTGGCAGCGGCCAGACCTGGTCGGCGCCGGCCGTGTGCAGGGCCGGGTTCTCCTCGTCCTCGGCGGGCTGTTCCGCCCACGCCTCGATCTCGCCGTGACCGGCGGCGCAGTGGTCGTACAGCGCCTGGAGGAAGTCGGAGGGGCCGCGCGGTTTCTTCTGGCTGGGCCCCCACCAGTGGCCGGAGCCGAGGAGGAGGGAGCGGGGGCGGGTGAAGGTGACGTAGCCGAGGCGGAGTTCCTCGGTGTGCTGGTGGTCCTTCATGGCCTCGTGGAAGGCCTTCATGCCGCGCGCGTCCCAGCTGTCGATGTCGGGCAGGGTGGCGGCGTCGCCGCGCAGCGGGTGCGGCAGCACCTTGGCCTGCGCGGTCCACTTCTCGCGGCCCTGGGCGCTCGGAAAGGTGCCGTCGACCAGTCCGGGGACGGCGACGACGTCCCACTCCAGGCCCTTGGACTTGTGGGCGGTGAGCACCTTGACCGTGTTCTCGCCGCCGGGCAGGGCGTTGTCGAGGCCCTTTTCGTACTGGGCGGCGGTGCGCAGGAAGCCGAGGAAGGCGAGCAGGGTGGCCTCGCCGTCGCTCGCCGCGAAGGACGCGGCGACGTCCAGGAAGTTGGACAGGGTCTCCCGGCGGCGTGCGGCGAGCGCGTGCGGGGACGCGGACAGTTCCACCTCGAGGCCGGTGACGGCGAGGACGCGGTGCAGGACGTCCATCAGCGGGTCGGACAGCGAGCGGCGCAGGTCGCGCAGTTCGGCGGCGAGGCGGGCGAAGCGCACGCGCGCGTCCGGGGAGAACGGCAAGCCGTCGTCGTCCGCGTCGCCTTCCATGGGGGCTTCGAGGAAGGTGTCGAGGGCGTCCGCGAGCGATATCACCTCGGCCGGGTCGACGCCTTCCACGGCCGCGGCGAGCCTGCGGTCCGGGTCGTCGCTGCCGTCCACGCGCGCGTGGGCGACCAGCAGACGGGCGCGGCGGCCCAGCAGGGCGAGGTCGCGGGGGCCGATGCGCCAGCGGGGACCGGTCAGCAGGCGCACCAGGGCCGCGTTGGCGCCGGGGTCCTGCAGCACCTCGCAGACGGCGACGAGGTCGGCGACCTCGGGCAGGTGCAGCAGCCCGGACAGGCCGACCACCTCGACGGGAACGTCCCGGGCGACGAGGGCGCCCTGGATCTCGGCGAAGTCGGTGGCCGTGCGGCACAGGACGGCGATCTCGGCGGGGGCGGTGCCGGTGCGCACCAGGTGGGCGATCGAGTCGGCGAGCCAGTCGATCTCCTCGGCGTGGGTGCGCAGCAGGGCGCAGCGGACCATGCCGTCGTACTCGGCGCCGGAGGCCGGCCGGAGGGCCTCCACGCCCGCGTGCATGGCGCGCAGCGGCTCGGCGAGGCCGTTGGCGAGGTCGAGGAGGCGGCCGCCGCTGCGGCGGTTCTCGCTGAGGGCCTGCCGGGTGGCGGGGCGGCCGTCGGCGTGGGCGAAGTGCCGTGGGAAGTCGTCGAGGTTGGCGACGGAGGCGCCGCGCCAGCCGTAGATGGCCTGGCAGGGGTCGCCGACGGCGGTGACCGGGTGGCCGGTGCCCTCGCCGAACAGGCCCGCGAGCAGGACGCGTTGGGCGACGGAGGTGTCCTGGTACTCGTCCAGGAGCACCACGCGGAACTCCTCGCGCAGCAGGCGGCCCACCTCGGGGATGGCGGCGAGGCGTGCGGACAGGGCGATCTGGTCGCCGAAGTCGAGCAGGTCGCGTTCGCGTTTGGCGGCCCGGTAGCGCTGGACGAGGTCGGCGAGTTCCCGGCGGGCGGCGGCGGCCTCGGGGACCTTGCGCAGGTCGGCGTTGGTGAGCTTGGCGCCCTCCAGCGTGCTCAGCAGGTCCGCGTCCCAGGCGCGCAGGTGCTCGGGGTCGACGAGGTGTTCGGCGAGTTCTGAGTCGAGGGCGAGCAGGTCGCTGACGAGGTCGGCGAAGGAGCGGGTCAGGGCCGGGTAGGGGCCTGGGGCCTCGCGCAGCACGCGTGCGGCGAGCTGGTAGCGGGTGGCGTCGGCCAGGAGGCGGGAGGTGGGTTCCAGGCCGATGCGCAGGCCGTGGTCGGTGAGCAGGCGGCCGGCGAAGGCGTGGTACGTGGAGATGACCGGCTCGCCCGGAGGGTTGTCCGGGTCCGGCCAGAAGGGGTCGGCGCGAAGCGCTGTCGTTGAGGCGGTGTGGTCGGGTGACGGGAGGGCGTCCGGGTCGGTGACGCCGGCCTTGACCAGGGCCTTGCGGACGCGCTCGGCCAGTTCGCCCGCGGCCTTGTTGGTGAAGGTGAGGCCGAGGACCTGTTCGGGGGCGACCTGTCCGGTGCCGACCAGCCAGACCACGCGGGCCGCCATCACGGTGGTCTTGCCCGACCCGGCTCCGGCGACGATCACCTGTGGGGCGGGCGGCGCGGTGATGCAGGCCGTCTGCTCCGGGGTGAACGGGATGCCGAGGAGCTCCTTGAGCTGCTCGGGATCGGTGATACGGGCGGGCATGTCGGAAAAGGCTAGCGGCGGGCACTGACAGCCGGGCGCGGCTCGGCCGCCCGTGACGGAAGAGACGCACGTCAGCGGCTGTGACGGTGGATGCCTGGGGTGCCGAAGGTCACTCCGCCGCGTACGGCTGCGCGCCGGACACCGCTTCGTGGCCGGCGGCCGCGTGACCGCTCACGGCCGCGCGGCCGTACGCCTGGTCCGCCTCATGTCACTCCACGACATGGCGTCCCTCGGGCCGTGCGCTGCACGAGGCGCGGAACGCGCAGTGGGTGCAGTGCTGGCCGGTGCTCGGTGTGAACCGCTCGTCGAGGACCTTCCCGGCGGCGGTGGCGAGCAGCTCGCCGACCCACTCCCCCGACAGCGGCTCCTGGGTCTGCACCTTGGGCAGAAGGTCGCCGCCGTCGCGCTTGGCGGCGCCCTGTCTGAGGTGGACCAGTTCGGCGCCGCCCGGCTCGGGACGCGCGCCGTCGAAGGCGGTGTCGACGGCGCCCTCGCGCAGGGCGAGCTGGTAGACGGCGAGCTGGGGGTGGCGGGCCACCTCCGCGGCGGTGGGCGCCTGTTTGCCGGTCTTGAAATCGACCACGTAGGCGCGGCCCTCGGCGTCCGTCTCGACGCGGTCCATCTGGCCGCGGATGCGAACCTGGTAGTCGCCGGCCTCCAGGGTGACGTCGAAGTCCTGCTCGCTGGCGACGGGAGTGCGGCCGACGCGGTTCAGCACGTGCCAGTTCAGGAAGCGTTCGAGCGCCGCGCGCGCGTTGTCCTTCTCCTGCCGGGACTTCCAGGGCGCGTCGAAGGCGAGCGCGTTCCACACCGAGTCCAGGCGTTCCATCAGGACGTCCAGATCCGCCGGGGTACGGCCGGAGGCGACCTCGTCGGCGAGGACGTGGACGACGTTGCCGAAACCCTGCGCGGTGGTGGCGGGCGCGTCGGCCTTCACCTCGCGCCCCAGGAACCACTGCAGCGCACAGGTGTTGGCGAGCTGGTCGAGGGCGCTGCCGGAGAGCACGACGGGCTGGTCGCGGTTGCGCAGCGGCACCTTGCTCTCGGTCGGCTCGAACATGCCCCACCAGCGGTAGGGGTGCGCGGACGGCACCAGGGGTCGGCCGTCCTCGTCGGCGAGCGCGGCGAGCCGGGCCAGCCGGCGGGCGGCGGCCTCGCGCAGGGCGGCGGAGGCGCGCGGGTCGACGGTGGTGGCGCGCAGCTCGGCGACGAGCGCGGCCACGGACAGCGGGCGGCGGGGCCGGCCGGTGACGTCCTTGGGTTCGACGCCCAGTTCGGTCAGGAACCGGGAGGGCTGGTCGCCGTCGTCGGCCGGTGCCTTGACGGCGGTCACCACGAGGCGTTCACGCGCGCGCGTGGCGGCGACGTAGAACAGGCGGCGCTCCTCGGCGAGCAGCGCGCCCGGGGTGAGCGGTTCGGCGAGTCCGTCGCGGCCGATGCGGTCGGCCTCCAGCAGCGAGCCGCGGCGGCGCAGGTCGGGCCAGAGTCCCTCCTGGACGCCGGCGACGACGACCAGCCGCCACTCCAGGCCCTTGGCGCGGTGCGCGGTCATCAGCCGTACGGCGTCGGGGCGTACCGCGCGGCGGGTGAGGGTGTCGGCGGCGATGTCCTCGGCCTCGATCTCCTCCAGGAAGTTGAGGGCGCCCCGGCCACCGGTGCGCTCCTCGGCGCGCGCGGCGGTGGCGAACAGCGCGCATACGGCGTCCA